>NVWW01000025.1 GCA_002746335.1 Flavobacteriales bacterium
CAGGGACTCATCCATGGGGATGTTTTCCCGGACAATACCCTTTTTCACAATGGAAAATTATCGGCACTGATCGACTTTGAGGAAGTTTGTGTGGACAGCCTGTTAATGGAAATTGGCATGTGCATTAACGGGTTCTGTTTCATCAACAATGAACTGGACCTCTCCCTGATGGAGAGCTTTCTTTTAAGCTACCACCAGATCAGACCCATCACTCAAGATGAATTTGGCCTTTTGCATGAATATATCCAATGGGCTGCCCATGGGATGATATCATGGCATTTGCGCTATTTTTTAATTCACAGAAAAAACCCGAAACAGCTTAAACGGGTGCAACAATTAATGCAACGGGTGAAAACCCTGCGGAAAAACCGAATCCCTGAAATGAAGAGACCCTAAAAATGAAAAATCACCCATACGCGATACAATCCTTGGATTTACATGATCTGTGCAAAGAATTTGGAACGCCTTTATATGTCTATGATGCGGAGGTGATCAAGCGGCAGTATGATGATTTTTCCAGGGCTTTTTCCGGAATCGATCACAGGGTGATGTTTGCTGTAAAGTCCTGCACTAACCTGAGCATTATGAAATATATGCGCCATATAGGTGCCGGCATTGACACCGTATCCATCCCTGAGATAAAAATGGGGCTTAGGCTTGGATTCAAGCCGGAAGAGATGATATTCACCCCTAACCTGGTGGAGTTTGATGAGATCAGGGCGGCGGTTCACTTCGGTGTGCCGGTCAATATTGAAAATCTTCAAAATGCCCCAAAACAATGACCAGAATTATTTTTGCTATTGTTACAATTTTACTTTTTTCGTGTGCCCAAAAAGAAGAAATAATAGAACAAACATGGCCTGATGGCGCTCCTAAATTGGTTAAAGTTTTTGCCATTGATGGAGAAGAGAAAGCCTTGGCAAAAGAAACCGAGTATTATGAGAACGGGCAGATAAAAATTATAGGAGAGTACAATTCAGAAAGCCAACGTACAGGCCAATGGCATGCGTATTACGAAGACGCAAAACCGTGGAGCGAATGTGAATACAGAAATGGCTTGAAGCACGGCAAAAACACCGTCTGGTTTTCCAATGGACACCTAAGATATGAAGGTAAATATGAAAACGACAAGCAAGCAGGTATTTGGAAATTTTGGGATGAGAACGGTGCTTTGGTGAAAGAGGTGGAGTATTAACCTTCTGTTGAAAACTTTCCTCTGTTTCAGCGCACACAATTCTTAATTTCGTTGCCTGTCCTATTCCTATCTAATTACGAATGCCAGCCACACAATGTGCCCGAAGAATAGGGAAAGCATTAAGTGAAAACTATTCGTAATTGATAGTATCAGAATGATACCTAAAGAAACCATAGCAATCATCATCGAAACCGCTGACGTGGTTGAAGTGCTGGGTGAATTCGTTTCGCTAAAAAAGAAAGGTAAAGACTACTGGGCTTGTTGCCCCTTTCACAACGAAAAAACTCCCTCCTTCTCTGTTTCCCACAAGGGTTTTTACAAATGCTTTGGCTGCGGAGAATCGGGAAATGCCATTAATTTTTTGATGGAGCATGAGCACTACACCTATCCGGAGGCGTTAAAATATCTTGCCAATAAATACAACATAGAAATTCAAGAGCAGGAATTAACGCCCGAAATGGAGCAGCAGCAAAATGAACGTGAAGCGCTGTACATCGTTTCCGCTTATGCTGAAAAATTCTTCATTGAGCAATTGAACGATACCGATGAAGGCAAATCCATTGGATTGAGTTATTTCAAAGAAAGAGGGTTTAGCAATGAAACGATTGAAAAGTTCAAGCTTGGCTACTGCCCTGATCAATGGGATGTGCTCACCAAAACTGCGCTTGATGCGGGCTACAAATTGGAATACCTGCTGCAAACAGGGCTGAGCAAAGRGCGTAACAATCAGCATTATGACGGTTATCGTGGCAGAGTTATTTTTCCCATACACAACCTTTCAGGCAGGCCGATTGCCTTTGGCGGCAGGACGCTGAAAACAGATAAAAAAATTCCGAAGTATGTCAATACTTCTGAGTGCGATATTTACCACAAAAGTAAGGTGCTTTATGGCATCTATTTCGCCAAAAAAGCCATTATTTCTGAAGATAATTGCTATTTGGTGGAGGGCTACACCGATGTGATTTCGCTGCATCAGTCGGGGATTGAAAATGTGGTGGCTTCATCGGGAACTTCGCTCACAATAGAGCAGATTCGGCTTATCAAGCGGTACACGCCCAACATCACTATTTTGTATGATGGTGATGCCGCAGGCATTAAAGCATCCTTCAGGGGAATTGATTTGATTTTAGAAGAGGGCATGAATGTGAAAATCGTGCTGTTCCCTGAAGGAGAAGACCCTGATTCGTATGCGAAAAAGTCATCACCTGAAGAATTAAAAGAGTTCATCACTTCCAGTTCAAAGGATTTCATTGTTTTCAAAACTGAAACACTGCAAATCGAATCTCAAAACGACCCGGTGAAAAAAGCGGGTTTAATTCACGAAATCATCAATTCCATTGCGCTGATTCCAGATCATATTGCTCGCTCGCTTTACCTCAAAGAGTGCAGCAAAATCCTCGGGATCTCCGAAAAAGCCCTCATAGGTGAACTCAACAAAACGCTACGTAAAAAGTTCAAACAAAAATTCAAAAAAGAAGAGGGCTTCGAACCTGATTTGCCTGTCATCGAGCTAAAGGCCCAGCCGCAATTCCAACCGGATGACAGTTGCGAATATCAGGAAAAAGACATTATTCGCCTGCTGCTCAATTATTGCGGGAAGAAATTTTCATTGCCTTTACTCAACGAAGAAAATGAAGAAATTATGACAGATGTTGAGATTGATAAATACTTGATTAATGAGTTAATTTCTGATAACCTGAAATTCAAAAATCTTATTTATCAACAAATTGTGGATGAATTTTTGGAGGCGTACGAAAACGAAAAGTCATTAACTAGTGAGCATTTCATTCACCATACTAATTTAGAAGTGCAAAAAGTTGCTACCGACCTTTTGAGTGAAAAATACAAGCTTGACAATTGGGAGAAGAAACAAATCACAGTAACTACTGAAGATATGCAGCTTAAACGCGCAGCCGAAGAGGGTAGTTATGCCTACAAGCTCAAAAAATTGCAGGAAATGATAAAGTCAGAAGAAGAAAAACTCAAAGAGTTCCAAAACAATACTGAGCGGCAAGACGAAATGATGGCCTATCTCAAACGGCTCAGAGAATTGAAGGATTTGAAACGGAAAATCTCAGTTAAAATCGGGCGACACGTATAATTTATGGAAACGGCTAAAGAATTTCTGGAATTCAAACTCGTAGAATTAGACGCTTTTTCGTTGTCGGTTTACACGTTGGTTTATCTTCTGCTCATTTTTCTCATTGCATGGGGTATTGTTAAGTTCGTAAAAATCATCTTTAAACGGCTTGATACAAGCAAAAAAATCAACGAGGGCAAGCGTTTTGCCATCACCAAAATCATCCAGTATTTTGTTTATACTCTTGCACTTATCCTGGCAATTGACAGCATTGGTATAGATATAACCATTCTGTTAGCGAGTTCTGCTGCGTTGTTTGTGGGTATTGGCTTTGGTTTGCAGGACATTTTTAGAGATTTCCTTTCAGGGATAATGCTGCTTTTCGAACCGACCATCGAAGTTGGTGACGTGGTAGAAGTGGACACACTCGTGGGTCGGGTGGAAGAAATCAACTTACGCACTTCCACGGTAAAAACGCGTGACAACGTCCGTATTATTGTGCCCAATTCCATATTGATTGGCAATAATCTTATTAATTGGAGCCACGGCCAGCGCACGACTCGCTTTGCCATCAGTGTAGGCGTGGCTTACGGGTCAGATACCGAAAAAGTAATGAGCGCACTGCTGGAATGTGCTGCCGGCCATCCCGAGATTTTAAAAACCCACAAACCGTTTGTTCGGTTTACTGATTTCGGGGATTCAGCGTTGGCCTTTGAACTTTATTTCTGGACAGAAAATACTTGGCAAGTGGAACAAATCAAGAGTGATTTGCGTTTTGCCATTGACAAATCGTTTAGGGAAAATGACATCACCATTCCTTTTCCACAAAGGGATCTGCATGTAAAAACCGTACCTTCCGGGTGGAAAGCTTGAATTAAGCAGGCACAGATTCTCGCATATCCTTCACCTTCAGTTGCAGCGATACCTCTCCTTTCCATTCGTTTTCATCGAGTGAATAAACCACATCGAAAGGCGTTCCGCTTTTTACTTTTTCAATCAAATGCCCAAAATTAAAAGCAATGCCGCTAATTCTTTTTGATGGATTTTTTTGCTGGGCAATGTCTAATTTGAGATGAGCGCCTTCCTGTCCAACGGCTTTGCTGTATCCTTTGTCTACTAAATTCTTTGTAACAAAAACCGGTTTCATATTTTGTGGGCCAAACGGAGCAAATTGCTTCATGATGCGGTAAAATTTAGGAGTTATTTCGGCAAAATCCAGCTCATAATCAATGGTTATTTCTGGTATGAGCAATTGTTCGTCAATGCTTGATGAAACCACTTCTTCAAATCTTTTTTGAAAAGCTTGAATGTTTTCTATTTTCATGGTTAACCCCGCAGCGTATTTATGCCCCCCAAATTGTTCGAGTAAATCGCTGCAAGAGTCAATGGCATTGTACACATCAAATCCCCTGACTGAACGTGCAGAGCCTGTTGCCATACCGTTTGACCTGGTGAGCATGATAGTGGGGCGGTAGTGAGTTTCGATAAGCCGTGAGGCCACTATGCCAATCACGCCTTTGTGCCATTCTTCATTATAAAGCACAGTGGTTTTGGCACTCAACAAGGCATCATCTTTAGCGATTATGGCTAAGGCATGCTCGGTAATGGATGAATCAATTTCCCTGCGAAGCAAGTTGTTATCATTAATGGATTTTCCCGTAGTTTCAGCTATTTCATCGCTTTCAGAGATGAGTAGCTTTACTGCTTTTGTGGCATGTTCGATGCGTCCGGCAGCATTGATTCGCGGTCCAATAACAAATACCAAATCCGTAACTGTAAGTTCTTTTTTTAGTTGTGCGGTTTCAAGCAAGGCGGCAATGCCTTTTCGTGGGGTTTTATTTATTTGCTGAATACCGTAAAATGCAAGTACGCGATTTTCACCTGTGATCGGAACAATGTCGCAGGCAATGCTGATTGCTGTCAAGTCGAGCAGTTGTTCCAGCTTTTCAAAAGAAATATTGTTTTTTATGGAATACGCCTGCACCAGTTTGAACCCGATTCCGCACCCTGAAAGTTCATCGTAGGGGTAGCTGCAGTCATCTCTTTTGGGGTCGAGAACGGCAACCGCAGGAGGGATTTCGTTGCCCGGCCTGTGGTGGTCGCAAATGATAAAATCAATGCCTTTTTCTTTTGCATATTGCACTTTTTCAACGGCTTTGATGCCACAGTCGAGCGCAATGATTAGCTTGAAGTTATTTTTTTTGGCGTAATCAATTCCTTGGTAAGAGATGCCGTAGCCCTCGGTGTAGCGGTCGGGGATGTAGTAATCAATTCCATTATAAGTTTCAGAAAAGAAAGAAAAAACGAGTGAAACAGAGGTAGTGCCGTCTACATCATAATCACCATAAATGAGAATTTTTTCGCCTTCTTCCAGCGCGTTTTCAATGCGCTTAACCGCCTTGTCCATGTCTTTCATCAGGAAGGGGTCGTGCAGGTCTTCTATTTGAGGGCGGAAGAAATGGCGGGCCTTTTCAAATGTGGAAATTCCGCGCTGAACCAACAGGCTAGCCAAAATGGAGTTGATGTTCAACTCATCGGCAAGTTGGGTTACAGTTTCTGGATTCCCCGGTAATTTTATGGTCCAGCGTTTTTGCATTTACCCAACGATAAAAAGATACGAAAAAATCAAAATACTACTAATGCAGATGAATATGACATAACTAAAAAAGTAGCAGAGTACGCCTTTGACGATACCGCCAAACGACCGGGCATCAAAAAACTGAACAATGCCCCAGCAGATGTAACCGGTTGCGAGCAGTATCAACAAACCGGTCGTAGAATAAAATGGATAATGAAATAAGTAAATGAAGCAAAAAGCGATTGAAATGAATTGCGCATGGGCAGAAAGATACAAAGCAAGCGTAAGGTTTTCTATATAATTAAAGCTGGATTTTTTAAAAAAGATCCTCGTCATAAAACCAAGTATGGGAACAAGTAAGATAGAGAATAATCGGATGTTCTCATTCAATATCTTATCAAATCTATCTACTAAAGGATAAAATTGATAATCCGTCCCGCGTGCTTGGTTTACTTCCTGTTGTGTTAATGCATCAATGCCTATCCCGTAGTAAAGCAAAAAATAAATACCCATTATTAAAATATAATACTGAACCGGCTTGTACTTTGACTTGCGTTTTCCGTTGATGAAATCCTTTATAAACCTTCCCGGATAAAGCGTTAATCCTTTGATATTATTGATTATGGGCGCCTCTACATCCAGCACATTTGCGGCAAAATCATTCCAAATGTCTTTAAAATTCAAGCGACTCGAAATCTTCTTTTGCCCGCATTGGCGGCAGAAAGCTCCTGATAATTCAATTCCGCAGTTTTTACAGGTGAGATTATCCATTGATTATTAATACATAGAAGATTGTCCAAATTTACTAATTTCGATGCAGCCATTATTATGCAATTCACTCAAATAAAAGAGACCTGCCTTTATGTAAAAGATCTGGAAAAAACCATTGGCTTTTACAAGGATAAAATAGGGCTGGAGTTGTTCTCTTATGTGAAAGAAAATCACGCTTTTTTCAGGGCTGGCACATCGGTACTGCTGTGTTTCAATCCAGAAGTTTCAAAAAACAAAACACATATTCCACGCCATTTTGCAGTAGGGGAGATGCACATCGCTTTGGAAGTGGAAATTGATGATTACAAAGAGTGCAAGCAAAAAATATTAGCTGCGGAAATCGAAATAGAACACGAAGAAAAATGGAGCCGTGGGCATCTTTCATTTTATTTCCGTGACCCAGATAATCACTGCATTGAAATAGTGCAAAAAGGGATGTGGGATAGCTGATTTTCGAGTTCGCTAATTGACCATTTCCCTGTTCATTACCTCAGTTTGCTTTCGTATGGATTCTTTGTGTATGGACTGGAGCAGCTTTCGGGTAAATTCTTCCCCAAGGCCGAGTGCTTCGGCTAGTGCCAGCCGYTTTTTTAAAATTTCATCCCAGCGTTTTACCTGTAAGATGGTTACATTGTTTTCCTTTTTGTATTCACCGATCTTYTCSGCAATACCCATTCTYGTKGAGAGYTTCTGGATAATTTCTTCGTCTAACTCGTCAATAAGCGCGCGCATCTTTTCTAACTGCCCCTTRAAAWGGTCRTTCTGAGTTGATGMTTTTCTYACCGTCAGCTCRTCAAAAATATTCGATAAACGAGAAGGCGTTACCTGTTGTGCTGCATCGCTCATGGCCGTTTGTGGTGAAATGTGCGCTTCAATCATCATTCCGCCCATGTCGAGGTCAATGGCTTTTTGGCAAATGAAAGACAGCAAATCGCGGTTTCCGGCAATGTGACTCGGGTCGCAAAATATTTCTAATTCAGGCAATTTGGTTTTTAGCTCAATGGGAATTTCCCACATGGGCGCATTGCGAAAAGGCGTTTTTTCGAACGATGAAAATCCGCGGTGAATTGCCGCCAATTTGGTGATGCCCACATTTTGCAGCCGTTCAATTGCTCCCATCCAAAGTTCCAAATCAGGGTTAATGGGGTTTTTTACCATCACCGGAATGTCAACGCCTTTCAACACATCGGCAATTTCTTGCACGGAAAACGGATTGACCGTAGTACGGGCGCCAATCCACAAAATGTCAATTCCCGCTTTGAGGCAGGCTTCAGCGTGCTGTGCATTAGCTACTTCAGTGGTTACGGGAAGCCCAATTTCTTCTCCCGCTTTTTTTAACCATTGCAGCCCTTTTTCGCCTACTCCCTCAAAAGTATTGGGCCTGGTTCGCGGCTTCCAAATGCCTGCTCGAAGCACATTGATTCGCTTGTCTTTGGCCAGTTCTTTTGCAGTGGAGATTACCTGCTTTTCGCTTTCAGCGCTACAAGGACCTGCTATAATGTAGGGCCTGCGAGCTTTGGGTAACCACTCGCTAATCGGTGTGATATTGAAGGTTTTCATTTCTAAATTCTTAAAAAGAAAAAGCCCCGCAAATACACGGGGCTTACTCGGGTTTATTGTATTACACGCTTCCCTTTCAGTCCCGACTTGGGCTGTAATAAAAGAAGTATGCTTTGTGCCAATTCATTAAATTATTTTCAGTACAAAAATAAAAAAAATTAATTAATCAATAAATTAGCTCCACTGCAAGGCAAGGGTTTCACGACTTTTGCTGCTGCTTCAATCGCCAATTTATTTCACCACAGCAGTTTGAAATCAGGCTAAAATGAGTAAATTGCCTCACATATCGTTATTGAGCTCTGGATACAACAACTTCCATATTCAAATACGGCATCCTTCTTATTGTTGCCTGCTCTTCTTGTTCACATCAATTGCATCCGGCTTTTGAAAAACACTTTTATACCAAATCGGTTACCGAAAAGCCATGCCTCACTGCCACATACTTTGGCACCAGCACCATCCTTTTTAGCGATGGAGAAACATCCATTATGACGGATGGTTTTTTTTCGAGGCCGGGGGGGAAGCTGAAGATACTTTTCGGAAAAATATTTCCCGACACCTCGCTCATCAGGGAAAYGGTTGCTACATTCAACCCCACAAATTTACANGNGGTGCTGGTAGCCCATTCACATTTCGACCATGTGATGGATGCCCCCGAAGTAGCACGGCAAACAGGGGCAGTGCTGGTGGGTTCGGCATCAACGGCTTTTATCGGGCRGGGATGGGGGCTTCCAAAAGAGCAGCTGAAAACCGTAAGAGTAGGCGAACCCATGCAATTTGGCAAGTTCAGGGTTACATTCATACGTGCCAGGCATACCCGGATTTTTCCTTATGCAAAAGGGGACACGCTGGAAAAAGAATTGTCTGCGCCTCTTGTGCCACCCTGTAAGGCGCAGCAATACCCTGATGGCGGTTGCTATTCCATACATGTCGAGCATCCGTTGGGTAGTATTCTCGTGCAGGCCAGTTCCAACTATATTAAAGAAGCGCTTGCCGGATACAAGGCAGATGTGGTTTTTCTCGGCATTGGTGCATTTGGGAACAAAAATAAGGGGTACAAAGAGCAATACTACAAGGAAGTGGTGTTGGCAACAGGTACCCGGCACATTATACCCGTTCATTGGGATGACTTTACCATTTCGCTACACCGGCCGGTGCGTACCGGCCCAGGTTATAAAAAGGCTATGCGTTTTTTAATCAACAAAGTCGATGCAGATAAAGATATGCGGATACAACTCATCAAACCACTGGAGCAGACGATGCTTTTTGAAAGTAGGTAGCAGTAATGGGATTAAGAAGTAACTGCAAGAAGAGGATTTTCCGATTTCTGCTGACGTTTCAATCGGGATAAATTGTTATACTTCACTTTTTATTTCGCTGCAAGGGGAGGATTCGAACCTCCAAGGGGCGGTTAGCCGCAGTTGCCATGGTGACCGCGATTTATACCGAATTCCCCACCCCCGAGACAGGAGGGCATGGCTGCCAGTTTCATCACCTTGCAATGTTATACCTTCTATTCAATGTTCATGTAAAACAACATTAGTTTTTAACCCTTAAACTTTGAACAGCTTTTCTAAGAACTTTTGATTGGACAAATGTAAGCTAAAACAAAAATATAATACAAATAATATAACAAATGACGCTAATTATTAATAATATGATAAAATTATTATATTTTTGTTATTTATTTAATAATTAACTTCTTAAAGTATGCTTGAAAATTACCAGATTGACAAAGTGGATTTGGAAATACTCTCCATTTTAATGGACGATGCAAAGACACCATACACTGAAATAGCTAAAAAAATCATCGTTTCGCCAGGAACAATCCATGTGCGGATGCGAAAATTAGAGCAAATGGGATTGGTAAAAGGTTCCACCTTGCTAATTGACCCTACAAGGCTCGGCTACGATCTCACGGCCTTTTTGGGTGTGTTTTTGGAAAAGGGCAGCAATTACAACGAAGTGATAAAGCAACTCGAAAAAATACCGGAAGTGGTGGAAGCGCATTACACCACTGGCAATTACAGCATTTTTTTGAAAATAATTTGCCGGAACACCAACCAATTGCGTGATGTTTTAGGTGACAAAGTGCAAAAGATAAGTGGCATACAGCGCACCGAAACTATTCTCTCCCTGGAGGAGAGCATTAAACGAAATGTGAAGTTGGAAATGGTCAGCTAAGAAATTTCATGATTTTGTAAAACCAACTTTCTTCTGCCTTACTTTTGCATTCCAATGAATTGGGAACAATTAGAAAAACTGGTTGATGGCATTCGCCAGGAAATCCTTCATTACAAAAGTGAAGACAAGCAGTTGTTTGCGTCTTCTTCTTTTCAAACGCACAGTTTGCCCATGCTGCATATTATTAGCAGAATTGATAACACCATTCCTATTTACTTTATCAACACGGGCTTTCACTTTCCCGAAACCATTCAATTCAGGGATAAGGTCGTGGAGGAATTCGGCTTAAACCTGCTGGATTTGCACTCTTTGGTGCCCAAAAGCCAGCAACGCAACCGGTTGGGGAATTTCTACTTTACTTCCGACCCCGATTATTGCTGCTACCTTAACAAAACTCAACCGATGGAGCCGGTTCTTGCAAAAATGGATGTTTGGATAAACGGTATCCGTGCCGACCAAAACGCCAATCGCAGGAGCATGCGGGAGGAGCAAATGACGCCACAGGGATGCCTTCGCTACCATCCCATGCTGCATTGGACGGCCAAACTGGTTTTTGAATACACTAAAAAATATGATTTGCCCAAGCATCCTTTGGATGAAAAGGGCTATGTGAGCGTTGGCTGTGAGCCGTGTACACGAAAATTCGATTTAGAAAGCGAGCGTGAAAGCCGGTGGTTTGGCATGAACAAAACCGAGTGTGGGCTGCACACTGAATTAATTGAAAAATGAAGATACTAATCACAGGAGGAGCTGGATATATCGGCACAGAGCTCACCTACAAGTTGAGTGAAAATCCCGATGTATCGGAAATCATTGTGTATGATAACTTGAGCAGGCCGAATTACAACTTATTCATCGGTAGGCAGAAATTCATCAGAAACAAAGTAAAATTTATCGAAGGGGATATTCTCGATTCGAGAAAGTTAAGGCAGGTATTAAAAGATGTTGATGTAGTTTATCATCTTGCAGCAAAAGTTACCACGCCTTTTGCCGACCAAAACCCGCACTTGTTCGAGCAAGTAAACCATTGGGGAACAGCAGAGCTCCTTTATGCTATAGAGGAAAGCGATGTTTCAAAGTTAATTTATACCAGTAGTGTTTCGCTTTATGGCGCTTCCAATAAAGAGGTGGATGTGAATAGCCCACTCAACCCACGCACTTTTTACGGCATTTCAAAAATGCGCGGGGAAGATCATGTGTCACGACTTTTCTCAAAAATGCCAGCTTATAGCGTGCGTTGCGGCAATGTATACGGCTACAATAAAAGCATGCGCTTCGATGCGGTCATCAATCGTTTTATGTTTGATGCCAATTTTACGGGAAGAATAAAAATTAACGGAGATGGCACCCAGCAAAGGGCTTTCATTCATATTGAAAAGGTTGCCAGTGCTTTAAGCAATTTATTAAACTCAGACTTGAAATCAGGCAAATATGACTTGGTGGATAAAAACATAAGCATAAACGAATTGGCAGATGCTTTACTGGAAGTGTTCGTTGGATTGGAACGGTTGTATGTCAACCAACACATGAGCTTAAGAAACCTGACTGTAAAAGTTGATACAAGACTCGCCAAGTTAATTGAAGCACCTGAAAAGTCTCTCTTTGAAGAGCTGAAAGAATTCAAAACTATGCTCACGTTTACTTCCTAAGTAGCATTTATTTTAAAAGCAATCGTGAATACTTCGCATTTCACATTTAATTATTCCAGCACGAGCTTCTTGTAAGCAACGCCATTATCACTTTCCAACTTCAAGAAGTAAATGCCTTTGGGTTCTGCTGATAAATCAATTTCGAGTTTCGAGTTTTTTCCGATAATTACCGGGGCGAATTCCTGGCTTATCATTTCTCCAAGCATATTGTAAACCTCTATTTTATTAATTCTTAATTCTGTATTTTTCACTTTTAATTCAAAAATACCCTTGCTGGGATTTGGATAAACGAGTATTTGCTCATTATTGAATGACTCATCCATTCCAGCCGCCTGGCCCACAATAGCTGTAGCCACAACTGAATTATTGTAATTATCTGTAACTGTTACAGAATAGGTGTTCGGGCACAAATTGATAGCCGTTTCCGTAGTTTGATTATTGGCATTTGCATCCCACTGGTAAGTGTAGGGTGAAATGCCCCCGCTTGCATTTACCGTAGCCGTTCCATCACAATTGCCAAATGAAGCATCCGTAGATGTAGCAGTAGCGCTTAGCTGGGTTTCACTGCCTGATTTTTGCGCAACGTTGGAGCGTGATGAATTGTAATTCTCCGCTGCTTTGAATGCAGAGCAKGTGCCAGGTGTTTCAATCTCAATGAGGTARGCCAGCCCGGGTGTGTTGATGTTTACGGCCATGTCCAAATAATTGTTCATCGTGACTGGCAATGAATCAATCAGAATCCATCCGGTGGAATCGGTTCTTCTGAGAATTTTATACATGCCAAAGCCAAAGCCGTTATAATGGTCCCAAACCACATTTACTCCTCCAGACGGTTCAGCYAATGTAACCAAATGAATGGTTTTATGACCCCCACTCAATTCTGACTCAGTGCCGCAGGTATCTACCAATGACAGGCGATACTGCCATGACTTTTGATTGATGTCGGCACCTTGGTCGAACCACTGGCTCAATTGATTGATTGGCTTGCTGCCGATTTTGAAAAAATGATTGAAAACCGTGCTTTCCACATAAAAATTGGCATAGCTCAACCCGCCTATTAAGTTTGAATCTTTTTTGAAAACACAGAGGTTTTTCCCAGTTGCTGTGTCAACGGTTACCATACAAATTTCGGGTATTTGAGGAGCCATAGGAGGAACAAAAGCAGCTGTAACACCTATACATCCGTTGGTGTCAGTTACTACAACACTGTGCCCTCCTGTAGCAATTCCGGCAATGTCTTCAGTTGTCATTCCATTTGACCACAGATAAGTGTATGGAGGCGCTTGCCCTACTATATTAACATAAACAGAACCTGTTCCACCACATATTACGCTTACTATAGAATCAATTGCAACCTCAGGGCCTTCATCATCTGCTACTGCTACATCTTCCACAATAACACAGCCACGGTTGTCAGTAACAGTTACGGTATAAACGCCTGAAGCAAGTCCTGTCACCAAATTTCCGGTTTGCCCGGTTGACCAATTTTCGCTATACGGCAAGGTCCCTCCGCTGGTAGTAACTGTTGCTGCTCCTATGCTAATGCCACAATTGGTTTTTGTAACATTGAATGACACTTCCATTAGGTTTGGCTCATCTATAATTGCACCGGCATTTGCCTTGCAGCCATTGGTGTCCGTAACATTCACTACATAGGGTCCTCCCCACAAGCTGTCAATATCTTCACTCGTTTCCTTATTTGACCATTTGTATTCATAGGGAGGAGCTCCTCCTGAGACAGAAATAGACATAAAGCCGTCATCAGCGCCATAGCATGAAACATCTACTGCGCTATCAACAGTGATTATCGGGCCATCTCCATCGCTAATGAGTACGACATCAAAATTTTTGCAGCCATTGGCATCTTCCACAGACACCATGTAAAGGCCGGCCTTTAAGCTGTCAGCAGTTGCAGACATGCTGCCGCTTGACCATTGGTAACTGTAAGGAGATACACCATTGCTCGCTGAAGCCAAAGCACCTCCTGATGCTGCTGCGCACGAAGCATCTCCTGATGAAATATTGATGTCAATTTTGGGTGGCTCGTTTACAGTTATAACATTGTTAAAAAAGCAGTTATTGGCATCTCTGATTATAATCAGATAATTTCCTCCGCAAAGTTCTCCTACAATGGTGTCGATTTGATTATTGACGAGATAAGGGGGTGTTCCTCCCGTAATGGTCCCAGAAATCACTCCGTCACAAGCATCATAACAAGAAACATCGGAAACATTGATGTTTGCTGTTAACGCTGGTGGTTCACTTACCGTAAATGTAGTATCGGTAGCACAACCCATAACATCGGTAAATGTTACTGTGTAAGTTCCGGCAGAAAGCCCGGTAGCTGTGTTGGCATTAGCAACGGAAGTGCCTCCCGACCAACTGTCGGTGAAGGGGCCTATTCCTCCCCCAAGCAAAACAGAAGCCGTTCCCTTGTTTCCACCGTTGCAACGCACGTCTTCTACTACCAACGAGTCAATCATAAAACTGCACGGATTAGTGCCGTAAACAAAATCCAAAGCATCAATGTATAAAGCGCTACCTGAAACACTTATAGAGGTATCTCCAGCTACAACAATAATTAGCATGCTGTCGGGTGTATTGGCATTGATGTAGGTTATGGGAACACTAAACTGGGTGTAGTTACTCACCATTTGATTAGTGTTAAAAACAGCAAATCCTACTGTGTCGCCCATGTTTTTAAAAAGTACGGCAACAGTTGCTGCATCCCCGGTGGCAGGTATGTATTTGTAATACCCCGTGATGCTGTCGGGCTTGAGGCCGAAAGGTACGCCCCCGCTGATTGACATCGAAGCAGAATTGAGTGTGCCATTGGTTGCAATGCCTGTTAGTACATTGTTAGGAAAGACGTTAACTGTTTCCAGTTTCATAGCATATGTGCCGTTGTATGCATTAGCGCCCATTGCTTTGGTTACAGGTGTTGCCAATGAACTTACAACAGAATTTATGGTTCCCCAACCATCCGGTTCATCGTATTGATTGACAGTTCCGTAAGTAGTCCAATTTTCAAAATCACCGTTGGGTATGGATTGTGAAAAGGTTGAAAAAAAGCTGGATAAGCAAAGCAGAAGGGACAGGGAAGTCTTTTTCATAATTTTTTGAAGTTGATTTATTATTAACAAGGCAATTAAACGAAAACAGAAACAAAAGGTTATGGAAAAATTTCAACGATTTTTTAGACGGAAAAACTATTGAAAGGTTTATTCCAGAACTATTTTTCTTATCGTGACTCCCGTGTCAGAAATCACCTGAAGATAGTAAATTCCTGAACTTTTATGTGAAATATCAATGATGATTTCTGTTTGACTGCTGGATAATAACTTCTCGTGGGTCACTTGTTGCCCAAGTGCATCGAAAATATCCAAATCTATATCTTCAATCTTGTTCCGGTTTAACCGGAATGAATCTTGGATCTTTATCGTAAATATTCCTTTGGATGGATTAGGGTAAACACTCACCATTTCTGTTTCATCGTTTTCTGCTATTCCCACGGAATTCACATTGATATAACACAATTTCTCTAATGTGTCAGTTCCAAAAGTGTTGGTAGCAATTAATGTCACGTTAAAGCAGCCTACATTGTCATAAATGATTCCCGTTGGATTTTGTGTGGTAGAGAAAGCAGGGTTGCCTCCGTCAAACAACCATGTCCAACCTGAGGGATTGTTCTGTGATTGGTCCAGAAAATCAATGCTGCTTCCTGGTGTAATGTTTGTAGCGCTTGCAACAAAATTCACTACAGGCGAGCTGCCTGGGTTTGTTTTCTGTGCTACATTAGAGCGTGATGAATTGTAATTCTCTGCGGTTTTGGTGGCGCTACAGATAGATGGAGGCTTTGCTTCAACAAAATAATTCATGTTGGTTAAACCTCCTGCACTGGTATCTGTAAATGAGTTGAGGTTAGAAGGCAATGAATCAATCACTTCCCAGCCGTTTTGGCTGGAAAAACGGTATATGTAGTATGTGCCAAATGAAAATCCTTCATAATCATCCCATGTCAAATAATTATTCCCGCCAAAATCGCTAAGCACCAAGTGTATGGTTTTGTGTTCATCGCTGAAATCGGATTCTATCCCACAGGTATCTACTGTGGTGATTTTATACCGCCACGAACGAATCAGAGGATTGGAAATTGGGTCGGTGAATACACTGAGTGAATCGTGCATCACACTTCCAACCAAGTAATAAACCCCCGCCTGTGTGCTTTCTTTGTATATGTTGTACTGTGCAACGCTTTGATCTGTGGTATCTTTTTGCCACACAACCTTGTTGGTGCCCGTTACCGTATCCACTGTAACGAGGCAAATCGGCAAGGGCTGCGGGGTGAGGTCTTCGACAATCGCGCTGGCCGCACCCATGCAGCCGTTTGTGTCAGTGATAATCAAATCGTAAGTTCCTGCTCCAACGCCCGTCAAATCTTCGGAGCTTCCTACCGAGAAGGTAGAAATGTCCGTCCACTGGTAAATGAAAGGAGATGCGTTTCCGGTAACGGTGATATAAATGCCACCTGAGCCACCACAACCTGCAGGAGAGATGGAATCAACAACAACCACCGCGCCACCGTTTTCAGCAATGGCGGCATTGGCGGTTTTCGTGCAGCCGTTAGCATCTGTAACCGTAACGGTGTAAATGCCCCAAATCAGTCCTGTGGTGGTATTGCTCGTTTCAGCCGTTGACCACAGGTAAGAATAAGGGGAAGTGCCTCCCGTGACGTTTACGCTTGCTGAACCATCAGGGCTGCCGCAACTGGCATTCACTTCAGTGAGGGTTAAATCCAATACATCGGGTTGAATGACAGGAATGCTTTTGGTGGCCACACAACCCGAGGCATCGGTAATGCTCACTTCGTAAGGCCCAGCAACCAACCCGGAAATATCTTCGGTTGTGGATCCGTTTGACCACTCGTAATTATAAGGCGTGCTTCCCCCGCTTGTTGTGAGAGTAATCGAACCATCATTATTGCCATTACAACTCACTTGGGTAACAGCGTTTACCGTAATACTTGGCCCGTTGGCATCGCTAATCATGGCTGCAGCAAAACTCTGGCAGCCCAAAGCATCCGTCACCGAAACCATGTAAATGCCAGAAGACAAGCTGTCAGCCGTAGCTGTAGTATCCCCGCTTGACCATTGGTAGTCGTAAGGTGAAGTTCCCCCGCTCGCGGTTACGGTTGCCGAGCCGTCTGTTTCACTGCAACTGGCGTCTGTGGTAGAAAGCGATATTGTTAGCTCTGATGGTTCGGATATGACGACTGAGTCAACCACTGAACAGCCGTCACAATTCGTTGCCGTAAAAGTATATGTTCCTGAACATATACCTGTGATGGATGCTGTGCTTTCGCCATTGCTCCAAACGTAAGTTTGAGGGGTGCATCCTCCGGGCAATGTAGCGGTTGCCGTCCCATCGCAAATGCCGCCACAACTCACGTTAATTGCAGAAGTAGCGACAACCAACGCAGCCGGTTCCGTGATGGTGGCGCTGTCGGTTGCTGTGCAACTGCTGGCATCTGTAACGGTAACGGTGTAGGTTCCTGCTGAGATACCATTTATTACGCTATCATTCTGAGCAATTGTATCGCCTAAATTATTAGTCCACAGATAGGTATAAGGTGAGTTCCCTCCAGAAATGGATGCGGATATAGCCGCAGAGGTGTCTCCATAGCAAAGTATCTGCTGAGTTTGGGTAATACTTGCGAGCAATGGCGTTCCCGATTGAAACTCGTAGGCGCCCATATCCACCCTGCATGCTATTACTCGCGGGTTGCCCGCTAAATCTGTTGCGGGGAGCGACAGCCCTGTCGTATCGGGTGTGCCTGCATTTATGCAGGGCGAAGTTGATTGAAGCGACCAATCGGCAGTAAGCCCGTTAAAGCCCGTACCCGCACCGCCCGAGGGCGAAGTAAAAAGCGGATCCGTATTGATATTATTCTGGTAAATGCCAGTATAAAAGTTTCCATTAATAAAGAATGCCGTATTACTTCCCTGCACATCACAATAATCAAAACCAGGGTCACTTGGGTCGTCAAATAACGACACTTGTGGTCCACTTGTACTTGCAGTATTACCCCATAAAATTGTATTAATCAATATTGGATCAGCATTGTTTGTGCAATAAAGTGCTCCTCCATTATCTGCACTGTTATTAGTAATGGTAGTATTTACGATTGCAGGGCTGCTGCCATCGCAAGAAATACCACCACCATTAGTGGTTGAAGAGTTGTTGGTGATAGTATTGTTCGAGATGTTAGGGTTGCTGCTGTTGTAGCAGCAAATCCCTCCGCCACCATATGAAGAATTAGTGACGTTGTTGTTCGAGATGATATTGTTCGAGATGTCGGGGTTGCTGTTATTGAAGCAACAAATCCCCCCACCATTATAAATCGCCAAATTGTATGAAATGATATTGTTGCTAATTATCGGGCTGGCAGCTCCGTCACACATAATGCCCCCGCCATTATTAGTCGAGTTGTAGGAAATGATATTATCAGAAATCATAGGCGTACCGCTGCCACTACACATAATCCCTCCACCTTCATAACCAATAGACGAGTTGTAAATGATAGTATTGTTAGATATAATAGGACTGCTATTATAGGAAGTAATACCCCCGCCCGAATTGGTTCCCACGCATGAGTTATTTGAAATCGTGTTGTAAGAAATACTGATACCGCTACCTTCGCAATAAATCGCCCCGCCAGCATCAGTAGCTGTACAGTGTTTAATGCTGCAATAGGAGATAATGGCTTTAGACCAATTGTTAAAATAGAGAGCGCCTCCTTTATCATAAGGAGAAGTGCCTGTAGCCTTGGCATATTGGAGCTTGCAAAAAATAATTTTAGAGGTATCGTTGTTCGTAGTAAGGTTGTCAAAGCGAATACTGTTCCAGCCATTAGCTGTGTCAGCAGCAGTAAAAATTATTGTGTCAGTTACCGTACCAATAGCAAGCAGGCGACCTTGCACCTGCAGTCTGTAAAATCCTTGGAAATCTACCGTAACACCAGGCTGTATTGTGAGCGTAGAGTCAGTGGGTATTTGAATAGCACCCTGTATTTGATAGGGAGAACCGGCAAGCGCCCATGTGCCGCTTACATTACCTGCGGGGATGGTGGTTTGAGCTTGTGCGTGGAAAAACGGAAAAGGTAAAAAGAAGAAAGCAGAAAGTAAAAACGGGAAGAGCAGTTGTTTTTTCATGGCAGTAGTTTTGAAGTCGTAAATTTAAGTAAAACCAAATGTAGAGAAAAGTTTTCAAAAGCCATTGAGGAGCAGGCAATTAAAAGTTGGAGGGGTGTTAATAAGAGAAAAGGGGATCATTTCCTTCAGCAACTTACCGTAGGGAGCCTCTAATTAATAACCAATAACCAGCCTCACCATTCCACCACCACCTTGCCAACGGACTTGCGACTTTGCAGGAAGTTGTGTGCGTCTGCAATTTCTTCTGCTTTGAAACGCCCGCCAACATGCGGCTTGAAAATGCCTTCATCATAGAGTTTTACTACAGCTTCCATGCAACGCTTTAGCGTTTCGGGTTTGAAATCAGCAATGCGCAACATGTTTATACCAATGATACTTTTCGAGTTCATTAATAGAAATGCCGGATTGAAAAATCCGAAACCAAAGAGCAGTTTGAGGCCGGAAATAATGCCTCCTTTATCTCTTTCCGCAGCCCCATAGCCAATGATTCGCCCACCGTGCGCCAGCAACTGTTTGCCTTTTTTGAAAGTAGTTCCGCCCAGCGAATCGAAAACCACGTCAATGCAATGCTTCCCGCTTATTTTTTCAATTTCTGCTTTGAAATCGGTTTTGCGGTAGTTTATKGGATAATCAACGCCCATCCTTTGGAGGTATTCGAGTTTTTTATCGGAACCAGCTGTGCCGTAAATAATACACCCTTTGTTTTTGGCGATTTGTACCAAAGCAGTACCGACTCCACCCGCTGCGGCTTGGATGAGCACGTGATCACCTTCAAAAAGATTGACCATCTCATAKGCGGCATAGTARGCCGTGCAATATTGGGTGGCAAGGGCAGTGGCTTCTCCTGCTTCGGCAGCATCGCCAATGACGGCAAGAGCACGGCTGTCTGTAACAGCATACTCTGCATAGCCGCCAAAGCGCGTCATTGCAACTACCCTTTGCCCTATAGACAGGCCATTAGTTTCGCTTCCTGTTTCTTCAATTCTTCCAACCACTTCGTAACCGACCACGGCAGGAAGCGGTGGAGCATCCTGATACAGCCCCATGCGCGCCCACACATCGGCATAGTTTAAGCCAAAGGCATCTACTTTTATTAAAACTTCATTGGGCTTYGGTTTGGGTTTTGCTGTTTCGCGGATTTCAAATGCTTTTTCTGCTGCTCCGTGTTTTACAATAGTGATGGCTTTCATTGTTTTCAGTTTGAAGCTAAAGTAAGCAATTGAAATTATTCGGAATTAATTTCCTGATTTTACTACTCGAAATGAGAACTTTATTTTCCATCACTTTTCTTGCTGTTTTTTCCTTTCCAGTCTTTGCTCAGCAAACTATGCTGTTTTCACAATATTTGATGAACCTTTACGGCATTAACCCCGCTGTGGGAGGAACACAGCTTTGTTGGGATTTTCGCATTGGTTACCGCAAACAATGGGCAGGTTTTCCATAGTAGTCAAGCATGTTGTACGTGAATTAACAGCCATTTTACATTTGAATTTTAATAATTACATAAACTTTACATTACTCTTTGTCGAGCGCCCTTTAAACGGATTTGGATTTACATATTTGATCGAAATTTCAATACCACCCTTTGCATTCGTAGCTGCTTTTAAGGGCGATAAATTAATATCGTAACTTATTCCTATTGCATAGCTGGCGTATTCAATCAGTAGCTTTGGAATGATTGCATCACCGAATCGGTAGTGGCCACCAATTGATACCGCAGTTTCTTTAATGATGTTGGTAAAACGGCTTTCTTCGGTAATGGTGTACCTGAATAACATGCCCAAATTTGTTTCTTGCAAAGTTCCCTGTCTGTAATAAATTACTGATGGGATCAGGCTCAAAACTGTACCCGTGCCAATATATAGGCTGGCATGGGCAGTATATTTGGAGTGTAGTTTATCCATGGTACTTCCAAGAAACTTCTGTTTGGGTCGATTGACATGAAAAAGTGCGATACCCGCTCTCGCTCTGAATTCATCTTTAGATGATATAGTAGAAGCATTTGAGGAATAGCTCCATGCAAGTCCTGTAGAGAGGTCGGCAAAACCAAAAGAATCGAAATTGTCCTTTTCTCCAGTGGGAAGATTGGAATTATAGCTGGTTCCGTCAAATTGGCTATCCCATATCATCTTGTCAGTGTTAATAGTGCGTTGAGCGTATCCACCCTGTAGTCCGGCAGAGACATTGTTATGTTCATTTAGCTTAATTAGTCCTGAGAGCGCTATGGTTGCTTGTGTAAGGCCCATTTGCAGATCCCCGGATTTGTCATTAAAAATAAACAATCCAACTCCCAAAGCACCATTATTCAATTTCTTTCCCAACATCCTTGCATCAGCAGATAGGGCAAAGGTCTTATAGGGTGCTCCAATGCTTTTCCATTGGTCTCTGTAATTCAAGATGACCCGTTGATCCCCATTAAAGGCTCCAGCAAGAGCCGGATTAATAGCCAGTGGAGCCATGTTAAATTGAGAAAAATGAATGTCTTGAGAGAAACTTCCATTACCTAATCCTAACAGCAATGTGGTGATAAGGAAAGTAGTTGTTGCTATTTTGTCTATTGATTTTCTCATGTTGACCAGATTTGATTGAACTTATAGTTTGTTTTGAGGTTATCAGTTAATTTCTTGCCAATATCACTACGGAAAAAAGGCATATACATAATGCTACAATTGATAAGAGCAATAAGATCTCATCTGAAAATGTCGCTTCTTTTTGTAAGCCAATAAATACTTCAGTTTTGTAACAATTTTTTTCACATCATTTATTTTACTAAGGTTATATTTCCTTTTTTCTCAACAGTGCTGCCATCCGTCATGGTAGCATTGAGGATATATACAAATACTGCCGGGTTGAGCTCTTTCTGTTTGTAAATGCCGTCCCACCCTATATTTTGATCTGTAGTTTCAAAGACCCTCTCCCCCCATCGGTCGTAGATGCTGAAGTTCAAATTGAGGAAATCACTTCCTCTCACGTAAAGTATATCATTGTGGCCATCATTATTTGGTGAGAAAATATTGGGGATAAACACAACAATGGTTTCGTCCACTGTTACCAATACATCATCAGAATTGGAGCAGTTGTTTGCGTCTGTTACAGTGAGGGTAAAGACCGTAGTTGCAGGGGGGGCAGCTGTTGGAGTAGCAAGTACTGGATTGTTGAGGTAGGTGCCGGGTGACCATAACCATGAGATTCCGCCTGAACCATTCAACATTATACTTGTCCCTAAGATAATAGTAGTATCTGTACCGGCATAAGCAATAGGTAATGCATTTGCCGTTAAACTGGTCTCTACAATGCTATCACAACCACCAGATGATACCAGTGTATCATAATAAATACCTGCAGTAGTTTGATAGCTTCCGCTTATTAAAATACTGTCTCCTATACAAATAGAGGTGGTGGTAGTTCCAGATAGTGCTGAGGTAACAGCTAAGGTTGTTGCCAATACGCTATCACATCCGCCAGAGGATACCAATGTGTCATAGTAGGTGCCAGCCGTAGTTTGGTAGTTTCCACCCAGTAAGATACTGTCCCCTGTACAAATGGAAGCAGTGGCGGTTCCAGATAATGCGGAAGTGACAGTTAGAGTTGTGGTCAATACACTGTCACATCCTCCGGAGAATACTAATGTATCGTTGTAAATACCAGCTATAGTTTGATAGCTCCCTCCGAGTAAAATACTGTCTCCTGTACAGATGGAGGCTGTGGCTGTTCCATATAATATCGAAGTCACGGTTAACGTTGTTGCTAATATGCTGTCACATCCCCCCGAGGCTACCAATGTGTCGTAATAAGTACCAGATGTGGTTTGGTAGCTTCCTTCCAGAAATAAACTGTCGCCGGAACAAATGTTAGCTGAGACGGCATTAATAATATCCTGAACTACAGTAATCGTAATGGTAGTATCATCAGTTCCATTGGAATCAGTTACCGATAATAAAATGGTATAGTTTCCCGCTGAAGCATAAGTAATACAGGGTGGATTTTGTCCAGTAAATGCAGCATTTGCTCCGGTACATCCAGTGCATGAAACCGTACTCGTACTAACTGTATCAAAAACCCAGTTCCAACTGGTGATACCTCCATTTGTAGTGGAAGTACTCCCATCGGTAGGATTCATGCAACCACCTTCACATATTGTGGCACTACTGGAGGCAAATGAGGCAATCGGTGGTTGAGGTGATGATGTTGGAACGGAAACCACTATTTCATCTACACTCAATGGTGGGTCAAGCCCAGTACCCGCTGTAGTATTGTCAAACTCAAAGGCAAACCTTAGTGTTGTTTGATTATCAAAGTTCGGGTCGGTTAAAACCGCTTGGGTCCATGTGGGCTGGGCAACTAAGGCACTTCCCACCTGGGTCCATGTATTCCCACCGTCTATACTATAATATGCATGAGCATCTCCACCGTCACCTAACCAGTAAAAACTAAATTCAACTCCCGAATATCCAAGGGTGCTGATATCATTGTTCATCTTTGCAAAATTCTTCCCTGCTAGCCCTCCTATGAGCGTAACAGTGTTGTCCACCCAATTTGCATTGTTTATTCCGCTAAATGGGGTGTATATATGCATATAGGTACTGTTGGGAGCATTGGTAACAGCAAGGGGTTGTGGAGGTGTATTAGGAACAGTGATCGGTATGATCCCCAGCAGCAGCCAAGATCCGCCAGTATAGTCATTATTGATGATCCATTGATTACTATTGAGATCTACTCCTATGGCCCCGTTATCCGTTGTATTGAGTGTCCATGACGGTGCCATCTCAAAATCTTCCGTATATAATACCGTTTGAGACGACACTTGGCCAGCGTATAAAACGCCTATTAAAAATGATGCGGTTTTTGTTAGAAAAAATGTCCTATTCATAATCTGTGCTTAAAAATGGTTGCTTTACTGATTGGCCGAAATTGATCCATTGACCACCTTGTCTTTCTTCCTAATATTTGGTAGTATAATTTAGTTACCTCACCAAGGTTATGTTTCCCTTCTTGTTTATAGGTTCTCCATTAATAAACTCTCCTGTTATATAATAGACAAATACCCCGGAGTTCAGTTGGGTTCCTCGATAGGTGCCATCCCATCCATTTTCCAGTGCAGTTGTCTCAAAGACCATTTCACCCCAACGATCATAAATAGCCATGTAAATATTATCTACACCATTGCCTCTGATATATAACATGTCATTATTGCCATCACCGTTTGGCGAAAAGACATTTGGAATGAATAGGACTATGGCTTTATCGATGTTCACCATAATCGTATCGATGGATGAACAGCCATTGATATCTGTTACACTCAATGTGTAGGTGGTTGTTTCAGATGGTGTGACTACAGCGTATTGGCAGGGTGTACAAATTACTCCATCTGATGATGACCATGAGTAGGTAATTCCTCCTGACCCAGAGAGAGTTACGCTGGCCCCGAGCATGATAGTAGTATCTTGGCCTGCATAAGCAATTGTTAATGGGTTAATGGATAGCCCAGTTTCTATGATACTGTCACATCCCGTGGAAGCGGTTAAAGTATCATAATAGACGCCTGTTGTGGTTTGGTAGCTTCCACTGAGCCAGATGCTGTCCCCAAGGCATATGGAAGCGGTATTATTGGTTAGGTATGAAGCACCAATCGTTAGAACAGTTTGGACAATGCTATCACATCCGCCTAGAGAAACCAATGAGTCTGTATATATGCCTGCCGTAGTTTGATAGTTGCCACCGAGGAGAATACTGTCGCCAGAGCAAATAGTGGCTGAGTTATTGGTGAGATAAGCCGCAATTACATTCAGCGTAGTTTGAACAATACTATCACATCCACTTGACGAAACTAACGTGTCATAGTAGGTCCCAATGGCAGTTTGATAACTTCCTCCTAAAAGAATGCTATCGCCAGCACAGATAGAGGCAGTGGTATTAGTAGTTATTGTGGTAACGGTAAGTATCGTTTCAATGATGCTATCACATCCATTTACTGTAACTAATGTGTCGTAATAGCTTCCGGATATGGTCTGGTAATTTCCTCCTAGTAAAATGCTATCACCTGAACAAATTGAGATCGTATTGTTAGTGAGAGATAATGTATTAATTGACAATACTGTTTCAACAATACTATCACAGCCACCTATCGCAATGAGTGTATCATAATAGGTGCCGGCAGTGGTTTGATAACCGCCTCCTAGCAAAATACTATCGCCTGTGCAAATAGAGGCGGAGTCATTGGTGAGATATGCTGTAATTACCGTTAATATGGTTTCTACAATGCTGTCACATCCTCCAGAAGCGGTAAGCGTATCGAAATAAGTTCCAGTAACAGTTTGATAACCTCCACCTAGTAAGATGCTGTCTCCTATACAGATAGAGGCGGTGGCGCTGGTAATAAACGTAGAAACAAACGCTATATCAATGGTATCTGATGCGGTACAGTTGATACCGCTCACCTCCACCCAAAAGGTTCCAGAAACATTTGTAGTGAAGACCGAGTCTGTAGAATTATCTTGCCACAAATAAGAAGCTCCCATATTGGTGGCATCGAGTATAATAGAATTACCTGTACAAAGCGATGTATCGTTACCCAGGGTCACTGAATAACTCGGGTTTGCAGTTACTACGATAGTATCATAGGCGGTATAGCTAATCCCTGTATCAGTTACACCTACCCAGTAAGTGCCAGGGGTAGTAAGGGTGTATGTGGAATCGGTAGATCCATCTTGCCATAAATATGACATTCCTGGATTACCGGCATAAAGTGTAATAGAGTCACCCGGACACATAGAGGTATCTGGGCCGAGGGCAACCAGGTACAGTGAATCCACCTCCCCAGAAATAGTGATCGTAAAATCACAGTTATTTCCTGCATTGCCGTCTACGGTTATGTAGTAAGTCGTGTTGGGTGGCAACCCCGTTACTGCCCATACAATACTGTCCTGGTTCTGTGGGTTTGAGCAGAAAACTTCTGTATAAGTGGATGTGTCGCAGGGTATTATTGCCTGATTGATCGAAACTTGTATACCGCTAGTATCAGGAGAGCAGGTGGTATTAGCAAAAGTTACTGTTACATTACCTCCCGTAGAATTGGTGGTAAAATTGTACCAAACGGAATTTTCGATGGTGACAGAGGGGGAACAGGAACTAAATGTTGGATCTTCAGTAGGGTTGGCGGATGCATAACTGGTTTGTGACGCAGTGGTAGTACCCAAACCCACCTGAGTTGCATTGCTGCAATGATCATTGCAGTTGGGCCAAGTGGGTACATTGCCATAAATGGTGTCATTCTCAAATACTTGATCTGTGAGACCATTAGGCAATGAACACCACACTTTTACCGTACTATTATTGGTAGGCACTGTAGCTCCAGAAATGGTCAATACCGCCAAGTCACCAGGGGCCATATTTAAGCCTGAAAATGGAGTGGAAACAGGTGGGCCTCCGTTGATTGAGTAGGTGATGTTTAAGGTATTGATGGTATCTCCAGCTACACATGGCAGGGCAACGTTTTGTACGGTGACCTCCAGGTCGTATCCGCTCCCATAGCAGCCATCAACCCCCAAAACAGCGGCATCCAAAGGAGTATCTGTAATGTGGAAATTGTCAAAAGCAAAGCGGGCGCGTGTTGAGTCTGGATAGTATATATGTGCGTAGATCCTGAGCTTAACACAACTGAGCCCAGCCAGGTTGCATAAGCCTTTTTGTACAGTGTGCCAATCCGCGCGTGTTGTATCATAGCCATTGCCGGTCCATCCATTGTTTCCAGGGTTGTACCAGTTAGGGTCTGTATCCGATCCGAGTTTGTTCCAAGATGTACCCCCATTTGTAGAATATTCTACTCTCATGTAGTTATAAGCATTGATATACCCCACTGCATATTTGATGTCCATATACATGACAGGGTTAATGAGTCCGCTAAAATCAAAGACAGGGCTTTCCACATAAGGATCCCCATTATACCCGATCCCATCATTAACTACTAAGTACCAAGAGTTTCCATATCCTTCTGGGCCATTCAGATATGGCAAGGCCCCAAGATCAAAGTAACGGTCCGTATTTGGCGGGGTCGTACTGCCCAATGACCAATAAGCAGATCCATTGTTAAACTGCTCATAATATGGAAAACTACTGATGGTCACCTTATCAACATTGACAGTGGTCGACATTGTATCATTTCCATTCATCGTGTCACCAGATAATTGAGTGTATGTGGAGAAATAGTAAGTTCCAGTGTCAGTCATGTTAATAGTGGTGGGAAATGTGTAATGGATGGAGTCTTCTGGAGGAATGGTATCTGTCGTTCCTGTTAGGGTGGTGGTGAACACTCCGGTAATATCACATGTCACAGGTACATTGGTAACGTTGGTGCAACCATAATTATAAATCACCACGGTGATATTTTGTAATGAATCGAAGTTACACCCCACATCCACCGGGTCCACATAGGCTATGATCCCCACATCAGGTCCTTCTGCAATKGTKATATTATCAAAAGCGAATTGYGTTCTGGTGGTATCGACATAATATATGTGGGCATACATTCTGATTTTGACACAGCTTTGTCCTGCGAGATTACACAAGCTTTTTTGCACCTTGTGCCAGTCAGCTCTGGTGGTATCATATACATTGCCACTCCACCCATTATTGCCGGGGTTATACCAGTTGGGGTCAGTATCATCTCCAAGTTTTGTCCAGGAAGTACCCCCATTAGTAGAATACTCCACCCTTACATAGTTGTAAGCGCTGTAAAAGCCCAGGGCATATTTAATATCCATGTATATTACCGGATTAGTGAGAGCAGAAAAATCAAATACAGGGCTTTCCACAAACGGATCTCCATTGTAGCCAAAGGCATCATTCACCACCAARTACCACGAACTTCCATTGCCTTCKGMTCCGTTGAGGTAGGGTAGTGTATCCCTGAAGAATACCCTTTCTGCCACTGGGGTCATAGACGCCCATCCATCATTGTCTACATTGAAGTTTTCATTATATGGAAAGGAAGTGATTGGCACATTGCTATATCTTATTTCTGTCAGCACATTGTTGCTGGCTACACTGTCAGAAGCCAGGTTTGTAGTGATGGTAATCGTATAGGTGCCCGGAGCGCTCATGTCAACGGTATTGAGGAAAGAATAGATATACCCTCCAAACCCCGGTACTGGTCCGTCAATAGTATCATTAATGGTTGCGGTAATAGGTCCTGTAATTTGCAGTGTAACCGGAATATTGCTCAACGGCCTGCAGGTATTGTTCCATACATCAATACTTACCGTTTCCGCAGCAGAGAAGGCCCCGCAATTTCCTCCACCCGGCATAGTAACAGCAATAGGCTGCACATCATCTCCCTCTCCCTGATCAATACGGAAATTATCAAACGCAAACCGGGCCCGTGTAGAGTCCACGTAATATATATGTGCATACACTCTAAATTTTACGCAGGGATTMCCCGAGAACTGACAAAGRTTTTGATATACCCTATGCCAGTCAGCGCGCGTAGTRTCGTAGTTAATTCCAGTCCATCCATTGTTTCCCGGGTTGTACCAACTTGTATCAAGATCACTGCCAAGCTTAGTCCACGAAGTACCCCCATTGGTAGAATACTCCATCCTCATATAATTGTATGCATTGAAATAACCCACCGCATATTTGATATCCATAGAGAGCGTTGGGTTGGTATTGTTGGAAAAATCAAATACAGGACTTTCCACATAAGGATCCCCATTATACCCATCGACATCATTGACCACCAAATACCATGAATCGGCATTACCTTGGGGCCCGTTGAGATAGGGGAGGTTTCCCAGGTTAAAGTACCTGTCGGYRTTGGWGGTATCTGTAGAYCCSGCGATCCAATAGGCATTTCCGGAATTAAAATCCTGAAAGTAAGGATAGGATGTTATCTTWGGTTGCGTGACATTAATACTTGTAGCAAGTGTATCATTCCCATTAAAGATGTCATTACCCATCTGGGTATAGGAAGTAAGTTGATAAGTACCCAGAGCGGTCATATCCACGGTGGCAGGGAATGTATAATTCAGGGAATCCCCAGCTGGAATGGTATCGGTAATAGTTCCGGTTAAAGTAGTGGTTATAGTTCCGGTTATATTGCATGTAACAGGTATATTTACCGTATCGGTACACCCCCAGTTATATACTGTGACAGTTACTTGTTGATCAGTAGCGAAAAGACACCCCACATCCACCGGGTCCACATAGGCTATGATCCCCACATCAGGTCCTTCTGCAATTGTGATATTATCAAAAGCGAATTGTGTTCTGGTGGTATCGACATAATATATGTGGGCATACATTCTGATTTTGACACAGCTTTGTCCTGCGAGATTACACAAGCTTTTTTGCACCTTGTGCCAGTCAGCTCTKGTGGTRTCATATRYATWKCCACTCCAYCCATTATTRCCKGGRTTATACCARTTRGGRTCWGTATCATCWCCRAGYTTKGTCCAGGAAGTACCCCCATTAGTAGAATACTCSACCCTTACATAGTTGTAAGCGCTGTAAAAGCCCAGGGCATATTTAATATCCATGTATATTACCGGATTAGTGAGAGCAGAAAAATCAAATACAGGGCTTTCCACAAACGGATCTCCATTGTAGCCAAAGGCATCATTCACCACCAAATACCACGAACTTCCATTGCCTTCCGCTCCGTTGAGGTAGGGTAGGCCGCCCCACACGAACTTCCTTGCTGAGTTGGTGGTGTCAGTTGAGCCGGGTAACCAACCGCCATTGCTCGTTTCAAATGCTTCTACATAAGGATAATTCACCCTGGTTTGATGTCTTCCCTCAATCAAGGTATCGTTATAGAGGTATTGGTCAGTGCCTAAATTTGTATAGGCAGAAAATTGGTATGAGGTGTCAGCTGATAGGTCAACAGTAGTGGAAAAAGTATAAGTAACTGTATCACCTGGTTGAATATAGCTTGTATAAGTACCAGTAAGTGCAGCAGTAATGCCATCAGAAACATTACACACGAGCGGTATATTATTGACCGAGTCGGTACCGAAATTATATATTTGAACTGTTACCGGCTCTGTCGTGCCATACAGTTGGCCACAACCCAGTAAAGGAGGGGCTATTAACCCAATGATTCCCACATCGGGTTCGGCAAAAACTCTTATATCATCAAGATACCAATACTTTCCCGCTTGGCTGCCATCATTATACCTGAACCTAATACGAACGTCCGGTTGGTTAGCTGCAAGGATGGTAATGTCGAGTGTGGTATCTTGTGGGGCGGCTAATGATCCGCGGGTCAGTTTTTCATAGGTCATTACTGTATTCCAGATAATCCCACCATCATTGCTTACTTCTACAGTGCCAAATGTGTTTTCTACCCCAAGCCAATGGTGTTGATAACGCAATTTTATATTGCTTCTGTTGGTGCAGTTGAGTGACGGAGTTTCCAATACTGATTCATTGGGAATGACTCCCGCACCCAATTCCTCATCATCAAAGACCGCATAGTAGCCACCTGAAATAGAAGAAAGAGCGGGTATGTTTCTCACTTGCCAAGTGGCGCTCCCCTGAACGGCAGTGGTGGTCCATCCAGTTGGCATCGAGCCAGATGAAAAATCTTCATTGATTAGAATATCAGCTTTTGATGGCAAAAAGCACGTTAGAAAGGAGCATATAAATACACCGGCAGCCTTCAGCATTGAACACTGATTCATCTTACGCATTTAAAATAAATATGAATGCTCTCACACTTGAATTGAGCCAAACCAGATTATTTAGTAAGGATTGATGCAAATATCAATCGCTTGTATGTTCTTAGTGATAAATTGAGGGTTTCAAAAGGATGTTAGGTTGGTTTCAAAAAGGCCTCTCTTCACCATAAGTATTTGATTAACATTGCATTGTAATAATGCGGATAATTGAAGACAGAAGTGATAAGTGACCTGTTGACTAGTGCTTTGACAACCAATTGAGATATGGTTTCAGCGCAAATTATTGCGAAGGCCCATAGTAAGGATAATAATCAATGATGTTTCAAACAAACGGTGTATTTCACTTGCTCATAATAAACTCATTGAGACTGTCCTCCTTTAAGAGATTGAGTTTCTTTTTGAGGCGATTGCGGGCGGTTTTCATGCCGCTTGAGGAGATATTTAAAAGTCGAGCTATTTCTTTATTCGTAAGATTGATCTTAATGTAAGCGCAGAGCTTCAGATAGTTTGGGGTAAGCTTGGGGAACTCTGCTTTAAGGTTGCTGAAGAAATCAGGGTTTACCTGTTCAAAGTGTATTTTAAAGGTGTTCCAGTCCTCTCGCAAATCCATATTTTGCTGAATAATTTTATTGATCCCTCTTAACTTGGTTTTAGTTTTTATGTTGATATTGGGAATGWTCTCTTCAATCATTTTCATAATATCTTCCAACATTTCATTGCGCTGAGAAGTATAGAGTGAAGACGTAGCCAATTCTCTTTCTCTATGGGCGATTTGTTCTTCCAATTGTTTTTGGCGCATGATACCCACTTCATGTTCTTTTTGCAACTTTTCCTGTTGCCATAGATTTTCTTCTTCTTTCAATCGATGTTCTGTAGCACCTCTCTTTTGCGTTTCCAGAGTTAATTTTTTCTTTAATCGCTGACGATTTACTAACAAGAAGATCACAAATAGCGCAATAAAAATTCCCGCAAGCGCTAGGTTTTTCAAATTGCTCTGGTTGTGTTTTTGTTGTTTTAACAAAGCTATTTCCCGTTCCTGTGCCAATAGTTCCTTTTCTTTTTTTGCAGTTTCATAACGAGTCTGCAATTCTTCGAAATTCTTTCGGCTTTTTTCGGTGAAAAGTGAATCCTTCACCCCTATAAAYCGTTCGTGATACTCAAGTGCTGATGCATAATCTCCCATTGTTTTGTAAGTCTTATATATTGAGTTATACGTCTCCATATAGAGTTCATTAGATTGAAGCGAATCCGCCATTGCTAAGCATTTATTGAAATAGATCAGCGCAAGTGTATATTTTTTCTGATCGGCATAAGCCAAACCAACGTTAATGGTATAATGTGCTTCGTACCGTTTGTTGCCAGTTTTCTTCACGAGTGAAAGGGCCTTACTGTAATACTCCAGCGTTTTTTCCAAATCTCTTTTATCAGAATAAACTGTCCCAATATTGTTGAATGCCAAAGCGATTTCATTTTGGCCACCCAATATTTTTTTTACTTCCAAGGATTGAAAATAATAGCCTAAAGCCTCATCATAATCTCCTAACTTATAATTGCTCACTCCAATATTGTTGAGTAATGAAGCCTTTAGCAACAGGTGTTGCCGACTTTCAACCGTATCTAAGCTATATTTAATCAAGTCAATGGCTTTCTTATAATTTTCAATGGCTTTTTTATGTAGTCCCCATTTTTCATAGATGATCCCAATATTGTTTAGCGAACCCATAGTGATCTTGATATCACTGCGTTTTTCGGCAATCTCGATGGTTTGAAAATAATAGTTCAGAGCCTCGTTATAGTTTCCTTTTCGATTGTAAACCACCCCAATATTTAAGAGTATTTTCGGAACCATTTTTTCATCATAATGATAGGCTAGGGGAAGTGTTTTTAGAAAATACTCCAAGGCCTGATCTGGGAAGTCATCAATGTGTAGTTTCCCCAAAGCATGTAAAGCCTTTACCTTACCACTATTATTCTTGGTTGATTCGGCTAATGAAAGGGCGTCATTTCCACATTTCGTGGCTTCATGAAAAGAAGTTAAGCCATATAGGGTGGCCAGTTGGATCAGGATGTCAATTTTGTCCTCATCTTTTGCGGTTAACCGCTTATGGTTCAAGCTGTCAATTTGCTGTGTTACCTGAACATTTACAAAAGAGGAATCTGCATTGGCGATTTCTGAAAAAAAGATGAGGACTGTTGCGAGGAAAAGGAAAATATGGTTAGTGTAGGGCATTGGGGTATACAAAGATATAAAGCAAAGGAAACATTGATGTAATTATCTAAATAATAAACCCTACACTCTAATTAAAAACAGCTGTTCATAATAATTTGCCAATTTAATATTGCCTCACCCCTCTGCCACCGTAATGTGAAGTTCTGACTGTATTAGCAGTATTGGCATACCAACGATCTGATACTCTCAAATAGGCGCTTCCGCTATTCCAGCTGCCACCCCTAAGGCCACACCCCCCTCCAGTAGCGCCAGTGGTTGGCCAATTAGTCACATTGTGTTCTCCATTTGCAACATTGATATCTCCATCGCCCAACACACCCGTAAAAGCCAACCCAGTTGATGATGCAGTGGATATCACTATTTCCATATTTAAACCACTTAGATCTAATGTCCCGTAATAACCTTCACTGGCCTGGCTGCGTGTAGATGTTGAAGTTGCGGCATATCCAACTCTGATAGGTCCATTAATAACTCCATCTGTAGTACTGTACTGGGCTATTCCATCAGTGGTGCCAGTTACGGTTGGAGTTTCACTGGAGGTGTTTGGGTTATCAATGGTGAAGGCCGTTGCATGTAATGTGGTACTGCCCCAGGCATATTCCCCGGCTACTGACGCTATCGAGCCCCTACACACTTTTTCAAATTCTAACTCCGTCATAGGTCTTAAGGCCGCCCAATCCAGATAAGCTAACAGATCCATGTATAGTAGGTAGTTGGCAGCCCTACTTGGTACGGAGGCCACAAAACCTGGACTGCTGCCAGTGATTGTATTTCTGGAACCAGTAGTATTGACCCATCGGTTACCACTTTGCGTTGTGGTGATGGTATTGAGAAAGTCCGCATACTGCCCCTGTGATATTTCAGTTTTCATTATATAAAAGCCGTTAAAGCCCTTTGGAAAAGCGGCGGGTATATTGCTGGGGGGTACCAGGCTGGTGGCATTTAAATTGCCCGCTGCGGTCCCTACTGTGATGAGTGCTTCGGAAGAAACGGTAAATTCGGATCCAACACCGGTGCTAGAACCATCTTTGAAATAGTAGTTGCTGGTTCCATCACCAAGCTCAAAGCTACCCCCTACTGCATATACCATTTCTATAGCTATCACCTTAAAATGGTAAGTAGGACCTGCTGGAAGCGGAGCAATTTCTAATGATATGGCGGTGGCGGTGACATTTCCAGAGGTACTGGCTGTATTTCTCCTTATGAATACACCTTTGTTGTCGGTAACAATTCGTATTTCTAGTGGTGCAGCAGCAGTGTGGCCTGCAGCAGCGAGGTTGGCATGCGCCCAATCACCGAGGCTACAGTCGGCATATTTGATGAATACCCAAATAGCATCATGTCGTCCATCCGCGTCTGAGTTACGCCAACTATTGTCCCATGATAGGTCAAAGGTAATCGTGGTGGAACCGGGGTTTGCGACAGTTGCTACCTTAACCTTGTTGGCCATTAAGGGTAGTATTCCAGGTGCCGAGACGCATAAAATGATGGCATAGATGTAATTTTTCATTGATATTATTTTTTCTAGATGTTTAACAAATTAGTTGTTCTTATTTTCCAATCGTGGGTGACTTGTATTCAAACACTACTCTAGTTTCTTTACATTATTGTATAATGAGTTTCCCGCTAACAATCACTTCTTGATGTGTAACCAAACGGAAAAAATAGATGCCGCTTTTCAAATTTCTTCGGTTAATCTCTATAGTATTTCTTTTTTGAAATGAATTAGATAAATAGCTTTTTCTTTTCACTTCTGTCCCAACAACGCTGTAAAGGATGAAGTGGACAACTGTTACACTGATATGAGGGAGTAGCAGAAATTGCAGCGTAGCTGAAGTGCTAAATGGATTGGGGTATATCGTGAATTGTGCATTACCGCCAATGAAAGAAATATGGATCACATTGGAATATGTATACATTCCATCGAAGTCGGTTTGCTTGAGCCGGTAATATGAGAGTCCCCAAAGAGGATCTTCATCTACCAAATTATAGGTTAAGGGAACATTACTGTAGCCGGCACCTTCAATATATCCGATGCTTTCATAATCATAGCCCTCCTCACTCCTTTCTACAGTATAATAGTCATTATTTATTTCAGATGATGTAGTCCAATATGTATACACTGTTTGTCCAATTACTTTTGCATTGAACTCCAGCAAGGTAATTGGTAAAGCCGCTTGGCATGAAATAGACATACTGGTACTTCCTGATCCGTCTGCTTTTCCTCCTTGATAGGTCAAAAAAGAAGGGCAGGATGGGGTAAAGAGTCCACTGCCATAACCGTCATCATCTGCTATTATAAATGCTGGAGGCACACAGTTAGGTGGAGAGGATAGGGTAGAACTGCTGTATCCATCTGCATTTCCTCCCAGAAATATTAGGGAAGATGCACATGTTGTAGTTAGCAGCGCGCTGCTGTATCCATCTGCATTTCCTCCTATAAAGGTAGGGTCGAAGGTGGTACATGATGTAAGATATGAACTGCTATACCCATCCGCATTTCCCCCTTGAAATGTAAAATAAGAAGGACAGCTTGGTAAAAATAACCCACTGCCATAGCCATCGTCATCTGCAATTATAAAAGAAGGGGGGATACAGCTTGGTGGATTGGATAGGGTACTACTGGCATATCCGCCACCGCTTCCACCTTGGAATGTAAAATCAGGGTTGCATGTTAACATTAAAGATGCGCTGCCATATCCATCAGTTGAGCCTCCAATAAAAGTGGGGTTTTGCGCCATTGAGTTGAAGGCACATATGCAAACTATTACAAAAAGAGACCATAATCTATTCATTGCAAACGCGGTTTGTAGATCTGATAAATTGTGCCGAGCATGCAACGTTACAATACGTTAGCCATTTATCTTGTTGATCACTCAACACGAAACCGGTTGGCCTTTCCTGCCTTCCAATGCGAACATGTAAGCGCATTGTTGACATTTACCCGTAAAACCGACTCCAGCCACTTTACTTTGTTTGTACAATTGCTATTAAACCAAGGTTCCCCACATTTTCGGTGTGGCACTTTTATTAATAACAATAATATCTTTCATGTGTTTATTTTTACTTTTTTATTAAGGCGGTACACATAGCACAACATGGAATAATCATACTCCTGTATTGAATTTGCCTTGCCATGTGGGTTTCATCACTTCATAATAGTTTTAAACAACTAGATGAAACTCACTAATAACCACCCTCCTGTATCTTATATCCTTGATCATGGCTCGTTTCATTTAATATTGTCTTACACCTCTGCCACCGTAATGTGAAGTTCTGACGGTATTTGCGGTATTGGCATACCATCGATCTGAAACCCTCAGATAGAAGCTTCCAGAGAGCCAGCTGCCACCTCTTAAGCCACACCCTCCTCCCGCACCCCCCGAGGTTGGCCAATTGGCTACATTGTGTTCTCCATCAACAGTGTTAATAGTCCCATCTCCCAAAATGCCAGTAAATGAGAGTCCGGATGCAGCGGCTGTGGAAATTACCAATTCCATAATTAATCCGCTTAAGTCCAAAACACCATAGTAGCCGGCGCATGCTTCGCTTCGCGTGGATGAAGCGGTAGCGGCAAACCCCACACGCATTGGGCCGTTGATTGCTCCATCTGTAGTTGAGTATTGTGCTGGGCCGTTAACAGTTCCAGCTACCAGCGGTATTTCATTAGAGGTACTTGGATTATTGAGTGTAAATGCGGCGCCATGTACAACAGCGGTACCCCAAGCATACTCTCCAGGGAGAGATGATAAGGGACCTCTGCACGCCTTTTCAAACTCAAACTCTGTCATAGGTCGAAGTGCTGCCCAATCGAGATACGCCAAGACATCCATGGCCATCAGATAATTATTTGACCTATCAGGTACCGAAGCTGTGAAACTGGGATTGCTTCCGGTGATCGTATTTCTGGAACCAGCAGTATTCACCCATCGGTTACCACTCTCTGTGGCCGTGATAGTATTGAGAAAGTCGGTGTATTGTCCCTGCGATATTTCATGCTTCATGATGTAAAAACCGTTAAAGCCCTTAGGAAAAGCTGCGGGTATATTGCTTGGGGGGACCAGACTGACGGCATTTAAATTGCCCGCTGCGGCTCCCACTGTAATGAGCGCTTCTGAAGAAACGGTAAATTCAGATCCTGCACCTGTGCTGGAGCCATCTTTAAAATAGTAATTGCTGGTTCCGTCCCCAAGCTCAAAGCTGCCCCCAACTACATATATCATCTCCATGGCTATCACTTTGAAATTATAAGTTGGCCCTACGGGCAAGGCGATTATTTCAAGAGAGATAGAGGTGGCCGAAATATTTCCAGACGTACTGGCGGTGTTCCTGCGTATAAATACGCCCTTATTATCTGTAACTGTCCTTATTTCAAGCGGTGCAGCGGCGGTATGCCCTGCAGCAGCAAGATCTGCATGGAACCAATCGCCAATCGCACAATCGGCATATTTAATAAACACCCAAATGGCATCATGTCTCCCATCTGCACCGGACATTCTTGAACTATTATCCCATGCAATATCAAAAGTAATGGTAGTCGCAGTTGGGTTTGCGATATTGGTTATCTGGACATTGTTCGCAAGCAATGGTGGAATTCCCTGTAAAACAGCACACAGCATAACGGAGTGTATATATCTTTTCATTATTTTTCCCTTTTGATTTGGCCTTCATTTATCACACTACAAAAATATTTGGTTCTACGCGTATATACATTAATTAATAGGGTTCAAATAGTTGTCATTGTGGACTCAAAGGGGTTTCATACATAAAAGTAATGGATTCCATAGTGATGGCTTTCATTGTTTTCAGTTTGAAGTTAAAGTAAGCGATTGAAATTATTCGGAATTAATTTCCTAATTTTACTACTCGAAATGAGAACTTTATTTTCCATCACTTTTCTTGCTGTTTTTTCCTTTCCWGYCTTTGCTCAGCAAACTACGCTGTTTTCACAATATTTGATGAATCTTTACGGTATCAACCCMGCTGTGGGWGGAACACAGMTTTGTTGGGATTTYCGYATWGGYTACCGCAAACAATGGGCAGGTTTTCCAGGTGCGCCTATTACCAAGTTTGTGAGTGCAGAGAGGGCGCTAAACAAAAACGGGTTTAAGCGAGGCTGGCACGGTGTTGGATTTTACGCAGAAGAAGACCGTGCAGGGCCTTTTGCTTTTGCCAATTTGAGTGGCTCTTATTCTTATCATTTGAAGCTGAATCGGAAATGGACTGCTTCTGCTGGCATTGCTATTGGGCTAAGGCAATATAAATTTAACACCAGGCAATTAAATATTGGGGCTGCTGATCCCTCTTTTGCCAACTCGAGGGTTATTTGGATTTATCCCAATATTTCTGCGGGCGTATTTGCGTATTCGAAAAAGACATTTGCCAGTTTTTCAATTAGGCAGATATACAAAAACAAACTGAAAGAATGGGGTGAAAACGGTGGAGCTATAGGCTCCTCACCAGCCAAGTTGCGTCCGCATTATTATTTAATTTTAGGAAAAAAAATAGAAGACAAGCATTATTATTACACTTATATTCCTTCGGTGCAAATTCTCTACACACTGGTTTTTCCACCTTCTATTGATTTTTCGTTTCAATGGTGGGTAAAACAAAAAATTGGTTTTGGGATGAGTTATCGAACAGTAGATGCACTGGTTGGGATGATTCAGTTTAAGCACCGCAGGTTCACTTTCGGCTATTCGTATGACTTAACTACTTCAAAAATCAGAAAAGACGGAAGTGGCACTCATGAATTTATTTTTGTAGTAGGCGGCTGCCCTGAAGCCTTTTATGAATTTCAGCGCAAAAAGAACTGTGCGGCATATCAGTAGTTTTGTGTTCGGAGTTTAAGTTTCGAGTGAATGTAATGACTGTAACTGCCGCTGTTGAGTGCTATTTTCCAGATCCTTGTAAAACAATTACAATTTCTCCTTTGATGTTCTTTTCTTTGAAGTAATCGAGTATTTCCAGTAGCTTGCCTCTGGCGGTTTCTTCATGAATTTTCGTCAGTTCTCTCGAAACGGACGCTTGTCTTTCTTTCCCGAAAACTTCAATGAACTGTTCCAATGTTTTGAGTAGGCGGTAGGGCGACTCATAAAAAATCATTGTGCGGGTTTCTTCTGAAAGTTCCTTCAGTCGCTTTTGCCTGCCTTTTTTTGCAGGAAGAAACCCTTCGAAAATAAACCTATCGCAAGGCAGCCCTGAGTTGACCAAAGCAGGTACAAATGCCGTAGCTCCGGGCAGGCATTCCACTTCGACATGTTGTTGAAGACATTCTCTCACCAACAAAAATCCGGGATCGGAAATGGCGGGGGTGCCGGCATCGGTAACCAGCGCAATATTTTTACCTTCTTTTATTCGCTCAGCAAGTGGCTTTACATTTCTGTGCTCATTGTGTTGATGGTGGCTTTGCATGGCTGTTTTGATGTCGTAATGCTTCAGCAACTTAGCGGTTTGGCGGGTGTCTTCGGCCAAAATCAAATCTGCTTCCTTCAAGATTCGAATCGCGCGAAGTGTAATGTCTTCGAGGTTGCCGATGGGTGTGGGAACGAGGTAGAGCTTTGCCATTATCGTGTGAGCACAATGTAGTCCTGCAAAAGGGTTTTTAGGAATGCTGTTTTCTTTTCTGGAACAGGGATTTGCAACTCATTTCCTATCTTTTCGCATAATTCATCTACCAATTTTTTGTGCGCTGTATTCGGGTATTTTCGTAAGCGTTCTAGTGCGTTTTTCACCACAAGCATATCTTCTTCGCTCAAGTTGGCAGCCTCAACATATTTGGGCTCATAACCATCAGTGTTTTTAATGCTCATAATGTCTTGCATAGTGAACTTATTCTTTGGATTCAGTTTGATAACAGCAGTGCCCGCAACCATGTCTCCAATGCGCTGGCTTTTCTCAGTGGATGAAACAAACAGTGCAGCTAAAGCGCCCATAGTAATGCCCAAATCGATGATGCGGAAAATCCACCGCAAAATGTAGTCGCCCAGCGAAGGGCTTTGCCCGTTGAGTTTCACTACGCGAATAGCCAACGCCCTTTTGCCTAACGACTGCCCGTTGAAAAACGATTCACAAATCAAATTGTAAAATAAAAAAAAAGGCATCCAAAGAAAATACCACACGAATGAGGACAACGCGCGCTCTCCGCCTACACCCAATACTATGAATAAAACAATGCAGAAATAAACTACCAAAATCACCAGGTCGAGCAGCAAAGAGAGAAAGCGGTCTATCACAGATGCCAACTCGTATTGGATGGTGATGTTGTGGGAGGTAATTATTTCTATTGCCTTCAAAATAAAAAACAGTTTATTCGTTTCATTATTTGTGCTAAACGGCTACTTTTACCGTTTGTTGCCCAATCTCTGCCATGAAAGAAACGTCATTCATCGAGCAAAATAAAGGAAAATGGGTGAAGTTTGAAGGGTTACTCAAAAACGATAAGAAAAACCCTGATGAACTGAGCGAGCTTTTCGTGGAAATCACCGATGATTTTTCTTATGCCCGCACGTTTTACACGCGCAGATCGGTGCGGGTTTACCTCAATTACCTTGCACAACGCGTTTTCACCAGCATTTACAAAAACCGAAAGGAGAATTTTTCGCGCATTATTAAATTTTGGCAGGACGATTTGCCATTGCAGGTATGGCGGTCTCGGAAAGCGCTGATGGCTTCGCTTGTGATTTTTTTAGTTGCTGCATTGATTGGTGTTATTTCCACATCCAATGACATTGAGTTTGTACGAGTGGTTTTGGGCGATTACTATGTAGACATGACTGAAGAGAACATCAACAAAGGTGACCCAATGGCGGTGTACAAAGACGACCACAAAACAGAAATGTTTCTCGGCATTACGCTTAACAACATCAGGGTGGCGATGTACACTTTCGTGTTGGGTATCTTGTGGTCGGCAGGCACGGTGATTTTTTTAATGTACAACGGAGTGATGCTGGGCACTTTCCAGTACTTCTTTTTCAAAAAAGGGCTTTTTCTCACTTCATTTTTAACGATATGGATTCACGGCACGCTGGAGATTTCATCTATTATTATTGCTGGAGGTGCAGGTATTACGCTGGGTAGTGGGCTTCTCTTTCCCAAAACATATTCACGCTTACAATCGTTGCAGATTTCTGCCAAACGCGGACTAAAGCTACTCATTGGCACCGTGCCCATTTTTATAGTTGCCGGTTTTTTGGAGGGGTTTGTTACCGGCCAATACCAAGTGCTGCCCGATGCAGTGAAGGCAGGAATTATTGTCATTTCAGCGGCTTTCATCCTGTTTTATTTCGTGTGGTACCCTTGGCGAAAGGCCAAAAAAGAAAACTTTAAAAAAGCGCTTGAAGAACGGCCTGCCTATCATCCAAAACAAGACATTGAGTATTACAAAATTCGCTCGGTGGGCGAAGTTTTTAACGATACTTTTTCCTTTTACCGTATTCATTTCAAAAATTTTGGAAAAGTGTTACTGCGCATCGTTTTACCTCTGAATGCTTTTGTAATCGGCTTGCAATATTATTTTATGAACAAGCAAGATGATCACGAACTCGACTTCATCGAAATTCTTGCGCTTACTTTCAATATCAATTTCAAAGAAAGTTTTAATCCTTATGTTTTTGTGGCGCAAGTCTTTTTGCTGACGGTTAACGCCTGCGCGGTTTATCACTGTTTTGTCCTACATAGGCAAAAAAATCCAGAAGGAAATATATCATCGCACCAATTTCTGGTGCATAAGCCGGCTCATCCCGATAGCATCGGGATGTTCTTTCGCTTTTTGCGGAAGCATTTCCTAAAGGTGTTGCCCATTGTTGCATTGCTTTATGGTGCAGTCATGTTATATGCAGAATATATGGCGTTGACTCCTGACTCGTATGCTGGATTAGGGTTGTTTGCTATTGTAGCGCTGCTGTTTATTGTGCTGTTCAATATGTTCTTGGCGAGCATTCCGCTGTCGTTTGTTATCTGGCCGCTGTTTTTTGTGGTTTATGAAAAAGAGGGGTTTTTAAAAAGCGCGCTAAAGGGTTTGAAATATTTGAAAAGCTCTTGGCTAGCCAACATCGGGTTGTGCATGGTGCTGCTGCTCATTTGCACGGTGTTTTTCTTCATTTTCATTTCACCTGTATTTTTCATTGTTAACGAGGTCATAGTATGGCATTTGGTTACTGACTTCGAAAATTTTACCACCATCATCAACTTTTTAAATACCGTTTACTATGTCCTGTTTTTTCATTTAGTCATTCCTGTTTTTTTCATTGGTTTTGCGTTTCAATATTTCACTATCATTGAAAAATTAGAAGCTGTTGACCTGTTCAAGCGGCTCGAAAAGTTTGGCTCAGGAAATAAAATTTATGAAACTGCTGATGAAGGCACATTTTAAGATTTGGATAACTGTTTTTGTTTGCATGGCTATTCATATTGCAAAAGCAGATGCAGAAGAATTTCCCTCGCAAAAAGAATACATCAATTCATCAGTGGAGCAAACGCAGCTTGACCGTGAAGAATGGAAAAAGCTAAAGGAAGACATTGACTATGCCGGCCTACAGGTTGACCAGCAGGAAAACACGGTCGGAGCCGGCAATGAAAAGTCGGGTGAGATGAAAGAAACCGCCAGTGGAAAAAGTAAAAACAAAAATAGTTCATTTACCGGAAGCACTACTTTAGACAAAATTCTAAATATTATGCTTTATGTGGCCGTTGTAGTTGCACTGGCTTTTTTGATTTACTGGTTGTTTGTGCATTCGCCTATGCAGCAGCAAGCAAAAATCAATTTAGAAGAAGAACTGGCTCCGGGCGAAGTGAAAAAATCGCAGTTGGAGCGTATGCTTGATGCCGCTCTTTCAGAAAAGCAGTACCGTATTGCAGTGCGTGTATATTTTCTCATGGTCATCAAAGAATTATCCGATAAAAACTGGATAATGTGGGAAAAGAAGAAAACCAATTTTTCGTATTTGCTCGAAATGAAAGAGCGCGGACAGTACCAACCCTTCCTCGAAATAGTTGACATTTTTGAGCGGGTGTGGTATGGCAAACGTGAAGTGGACAAAACAAATTACAAATTGCTCGAACCTAAATTCAGGCAGTTTTTGCAAACCGTGAAATGAACAAGTTGACAATAGGCAGTTGACAAAATGAAAAGATTAATCACTTGTGTATTAATGATTCTTGCTTGTGTCATAAGTTATGCTCAAGTAGACACGACTATAAATGGTTTGAAATATGGGATAATCCAAAAGTATGAAACAGGTGAATTGAAGAAGATAGGACTATTAAACAAAAAGAAAAATAAAGTAATCTCATGGAAACAACTGGATGTAAACGGACAAGTTTTCGAGTCGGGGAATTATTCATCACCCCAAAAACAAGGAAAATGGTGGATTAATAAAAGAGAGTTTTATATCTATAATGAAGGAAAAATTGCGTCTAAAGGAAGTGGTTGCAAAAAATGTCCAGAAATGTAAAAAGAGATAAAGTTGTGCGAACATAATATGTTCAAAAAAGTAAGTATTTGACAATGACAACCGAATAACTATTGAATAACAACCGAAAATACCTGATTGTTGCCGGCGCGCTTATTGTACTCGTTGCTGTCTTTTGGGCATTCTTCAGCAACGACTCCAAGCCCATCATTAATTGGGAAAAGACCTACCGCAAAGAAGACACCAACCCTTATGGCACCTACCTACTCTACGAGTTGTTGAAATCATACGAGAAAAAGGACTCACTTTATGTGCTTGACAGGCACCTTGCTGACACCTTGAAAATTGAATTTGAAGGCAAACCCAAAATTTATTTTTTTGTGGGGGAGAGCATGCGGTTATCCAATTACTCAGATATGGATTCGCTGCTTGCTTTTGTGAAAAACGGCAACATTGCTTTCGTGTCCAGCGAATACCTGCGCAACCCTTTCAAGGAAGAAATTTTTGTGGATTCTTATTTTAAAGAGATCGAAGATTCAACCCTTTCTCTTAGTTTTTATCACCCTGATTTTAGTGGAAAACCCAAACACGAGATCCTTTATAAAACGGCTGATACAGTTTCAGTTTATGACTGGAATTACATCAACATGCACCAATTGTTTGACGATGAAGAAAGTGTAAAAATAAGCTATGCTGAAGATGATGAAAACAAACCCGTTTTGGTAAAAGTACCCTATGGCAAGGGCTGGATTTACCTGCACAGCGTGCCGCTTGCTTTCACTAATTATTCTCTGCTTACTGAAAATGGTTTGCAATATGCTGAAAACGTGCTTTCCCATCTGCCCGATGGCGATATTTACTGGGACAAATATTCGAAGCTGCCTTACGATATTTGGGACAAGAGTGGTTATAAACGCCCGCAAAAGAGCATCTTGCAATTTATTTTGTCGCAGCCATCGCTGCAATGGGCCTATTATTTGCTGCTCATCACGTTGCTGGTTTATATGATTTTTCAGGGGAAAAGAAGGCAGAAAATAATCCCAGCCATAGAGACTACCGAAAACTCTTCGCTGGAATTTGTTGACATGGTGAGCAAACTATACCGTCAGCAAAAACAGCACAACAAACTCATCCAGCAGCAGGAAAAGATTTTTTTGAATTTCGTTCGGAACAAATACTACATTTCCACACAAGAAATTGACAAAGGGTTAATCGGCAAACTATCGAAAAAAACACAAATTTCAGAACGTGAAATCGAGTCCATTTTCAATGGCTTTCGTTTTGCGCACTCTACCTTTGAAATTTCCGATAATTTTTTAATTACCTTGCACCAGAAAATTGAAAATTTCTATAAAAAAGCGAAATAATGGAAGAACAGAAGCCAGAAGTCAGAAGTTCTGATATTCAAACTGCAAACTCCAAACCTGAGGTAGAAAACTCAGAACTCAGAACTCAGGGCTCAGAACTATTAAAAAGTTCCAACCTCGACTTGAGCAAGCTGGAAAAAGGCATGGAAGCCGCTCGAAGTGAAATCAAGAAATACCTCATAGGGCAGGAAGAGGTGATAGAATTGCTCCTCACAGGCATTCTTTCCAACGGGCATATTTTGCTTGAGGGCGTGCCCGGTATTGCAAAAACGCTCATTGCGAAGATCATTGCTAAAACCCTTTCGGTGGAATTTTCGCGTATTCAATTTACGCCTGATCTGATGCCTTCAGATATTATTGGAACTTCGATTTTCAACATGAAGACATCTGATTTCGTTTTTAAAAAAGGGCCGATTTTTTCCAACATCGTTTTGATAGATGAAATCAACCGTGCCCCCGCCAAAACGCAAGCCGCGCTGTTTGAAGTGATGGAGGAGCGGCAAATCACTTTTGACGGGACTACCTACCAGCTTGATTTTCCGTTTTTAACCATCGCTACGCAAAACCCGATTGAACAGGAAGGCACCTACCGATTGCCCGAAGCGCAACTGGACCGTTTTCTGTTCAAGGTGAAGATTGGATATCCTTCGGTAGATGAAGAAAAGGAAATCCTGCTGCGCTACAAGAATGAAATCAAATCGCCCGACTTATCTGAAATCAAGGCGGTCATTAAGCCGGAAGCCATCAAGGAATTTCAGAAAATCATCGAAAAAGTGAAAGTGGAAGACCAATTGATAAATTATGTGGCGGAATTAATTAACCAAACACGCTCGCACGGCAAGCTTTTTTTGGGTGCGTCACCGCGAGCATCACTGGCTATTTTGCGAACGGCCAAAACCATTGCCGCCATGAGAGGGCGTGATTTTGTGATTCCTGATGACATCCAGTATGTAGCGTATCCTGTACTCAATCACCGCATCATTCTCAGTCCAGAGGCCGAAATGGAAGGACTGGAACCTGAGAATATCATTCAGGAAATCATTCAGAAGGTGGAAGTGCCAAGATAGGAATTAGTTTCGAGTTTGAAAATCATGAAACTCATTAGAGGCCTGTATATCAATCTTCGCTTTTTCATCTTACTTGGGGTCATTGTTGTTGTTTTTCTCGCGAGCTACGCTTTTAATTTTCTGTTTCCTGTT
>NVWW01000026.1 GCA_002746335.1 Flavobacteriales bacterium
GTGGGCGGTATAGGATTCGAACCTATGACCCCCTGGGTGTAAACCAGGTGCTCTGAACCAACTGAGCTAACCGCCCAAAACGGGGGCAAATATAAGTAGTTAGATCGTTTCTGCAACAACAAATGTGCTGCCGCCAACGAAAATTAAATCTTTTTTTGACGCACTTGCTTTTGCTGCGAAAAAGGCACTTTGAACAGATTTAAATACGAGACCCTTTAGGGCAAATTTCTCCGCTTTTGCTTTTAACTCACTTGCAGCCAATGCTCGTGGAATTTTTGCCGCGCAGAAATAGTAAGTTGCATCTGTGGGAAGTAATGCCAGTATTTCATGAATATTTTTATCGCTTACCACCCCTAAAACAAAGTGCAATTTTCTGTGTGGAATTTTGCTAATTTCTGTAAGGATTTCATGCAGTCCTTCTTTGTTGTGTCCGGAATCGCAAATGGTAAGTGGATTATTTGACAAAACTTGCCACCGCCCCTGAAATCCCGTGTTTTTACTGACGTTAGCAAGTCCATCAACAATGTTTTGCTCAGAAATATTGAATTCAAATTTTCGAATAATCTCAATAGTTTGCAGTGAAGTTTTGATGTTTTTTTGCTGGAAACTCCCAGCTAAGTCTGTTTCATAATCGGGCCAGTTATTATCAGCAGCAAAAAAGATCTCTGATTGCTTTTCTTTTGCTTTTGCAGTGAAAACAGCTTCAATTGCTTTTTGTCTTTCGCCAATAACAACAGGAATATTTTTTTTGATAATTCCTGCTTTTTCTGTCGCAATTTTTTTTAGTGTATCTCCCAAAAACTGCATGTGATCAAAGCCTATGTTGGTGATGACCGAAACCAACGGGGTCGCCACATTGGTGGAATCAAGTCGCCCTCCCAAGCCTGTTTCCAAGATGGCAATATCCACCTTTTCTTTGACAAAATAATTGAAAGCCAGCCCTACGGTCCATTCAAAAAATGAGGGTTCATTTTTTTCGAATTTTGATTGATGCCTGTCAACAAATTCGACCACTTCATTTTTAGGGATTTTTTTCCCATCGATTTTGATTCTTTCCCGAAAATCCTTGTAGTGGGGTGAAGTGTAAAGTCCTGTTTTATAGCCACTTTTCTGTAAAACTGAAGACAGAATATGCGCCACGGAACCTTTTCCGTTAGTGCCAGCAATATGTACAGATTTGAATTGCTTTTGTGGATTGCCAAGCGCTTTGCAAATGGCAATGGTGTTACTTAAATCAGCTTTGTATGCCGCAGAGCCGATGCGCTGGTACATGGGCAATTTGCTAAAAAGAAAATCAAGCGTTTCGGAATACGTCATTCTGATGAGACAGAATTCTATTTCAGTACAAAAATATAAGTTATTTGCCCGTGCTGTTCAAAGGGAGCATTGGAGTTGGGGCTGAATTTGGTTTTCAAAGAGGATTCTTTGGCTTTTTTGAAAAGGATATGGCTGTTAGTAGTACTTCCGGCTCCACCGGGTTTAGCACTGATGACATTCCCTTTTCTGTCAACCACAATGTCAACCACTACGGCACCTTCTTCCTGAGAGGTGTCAGTTGGCTTAGAGATAGACAAAAGATTTCTCCCTTTTAATTTCCATGTGCCACCACCGGGAATGGGACCACCTTCTACATCTCCTTCTATGGCGCCATCGGGGTTGCCTTGTTGACCTGTTTTGTTGGTTGTGCCTTCGCTGCCGCCCTCTTGTTTCACCTTATCTTTAAAAATATTTAGCATGTGTCTGAGGTGCTCGCTTGGTTCAGGCTCTTTCACGGGCTCTTCTTTTTTCTCTTGCTTTTCTTCGCTTTTGTCGATTGTCACGGTTTCAGTAACATTTTGTGTCACAGTTTTTTCCGAAACATCGGATGAAGATTCATTCATAGATTCGGAAATTTCATTTTCGATTTGTTCTGATTGTTGCGGTTCCCCTGTATTCTCTGCTTTTACATTTCCAGTGCCTTCGCTTATCATTCCCAATTTTATTCGCAAAGGCATGCCTATTTCTTCGATAGGTGGATGAGGTTCTTTTAAGCCATAGAACATAAAAACAAGCAACAGCAGTAAATGGAATAAAATAGTTCCAATTACGCCACTGCGTCTGTCTTTATTTTTAAGGAATTCCATTTTAGTTGGCTTCGGTGGCTACCACCATATCAACATTGTGTTTTCGTGCCAATGCAAAGATATTAATGGTGAAACCTGTAGGTACAGTCTCGTCAACATTGAGTACTGCCTGTCGTTTTGCTTTGCCCTGCAACGCAGCCAGCATTTCCTGCTCAACGGCCATCGGGTTTATGGTTTTTCCATTCACTTTGTATTCCAAATCGGCTGTGATGGTGATGGATACCTCTGGTTTGCTTGTGGTTCGTGTTTCGCTATTGGGCAAATCTAAATTTTCTGCAAAAGGATTAATCAAAGTTGAAAGAATGATAAAAAATATGAGTAACAGAAACACAATGTCCGTCATAGATGCCATGCTGAACTGGGTGCTGACTTTATTTCGGGTTTGGATGCTCATTTGGTTGGTTCTTGAAGAATGTCCATAAATTCAAGCGTGCGAGATTCCATTTTATGCACTACTTTTTCCACTTTTTCCACCAACCAGTTGTAAGCGATGTAAGCGATAATGCCGATAATAAGTCCGGCAACGGTAGTTACAAGTGCCTGCATGATGCCGCCGGATAGTTGATCAACCTGTACTGCCTGTCCGGAAATTTTCATTTCGTGGAAAGTAATAATCATGCCTAAAACCGTGCCAAGAAAGCCTATCATGGGCGCTGCACCGGCAATGGTAGCAAGCGTAGCAAGGTTTTTTTCTAATTGATAAATTTCCAGTTTTCCTACATTTTCAATAGCTGTGCTGATGTCTTCGAGCGGCTTGCCAATCCGCACCACGCCCTTTTCAAGCATTTTGGAAATTGGGCTTACTGTTTCTTTACACAATGATTTTGCCGCATCAATCTTTCCATCGTAAATGAAATCTTTGATTTGGTTCATAAAGTTGGGTTCTTCTTTTTGTGCTTTTTGAATAGCTAAAAATCGTTCGATGAAAATATAAACCGCAATAATTGAAAGAATAAGTAGAGGAATAATGATGTAAAGGGTAGTGCCTTCTGTAAGTAATTGAAGAATGGAAATGGTTTCTTCGGTACGCTCTATCCCATCAATTGCTTCGGCCACTTTCATCAGCGAATCTACAGGAAGGTTGTTCTGCAATAAAATTGTATTCAGCATTTTAATTGATTTTAGGTGTTAACGCATTTTGTTAGCCAAAAGTATGCCGATATGCCACAGCCTACACTAATGAAGTACTTAATCTATGAACAATTTGTTGTGAAATGAGAAAATGAAGCGGTTGCTTTTATCAGTTATCAGAGTACGAACATGAGATAATAGGTTGCCGCCCCGGCCAGGTAGCCAATCAACGCCAACATGCTTATTTTCTTTATGTACCAAATGAAGTCAATTTTTAAAATTCCCATTACAGCCACTCCGGCAGCTGAGCCGATAATAAGGCAGCTTCCACCTGTTCCGGCACAGTATGCGAGAAACTCCCAAAAGGGATGGTCAACAGCAAAGGCCTTTCCTGTAATGGTTTCAGCACCTGCCGGAAGTAAGTCGTACATGCCCATTGCACCGGCCACCAGCGGCACGTTGTCCACGATGGAAGACAGCAGGCCGATGATGATGTTGATTGCATAGATATCCCCAATAGATTTGTTCAATATCTCGGCCATATGCCTCAAATGCCCGGCAGATTGCAGGCTGGCCACAGCAATGAGTATGCCCAAAAAGAAGTAAATGGTTGGCACATCCACCTTTTTGAGCACCCCGATAACCGTATGCGGGTTTTTTTGCTCCTGCTTTTTATTTCGGTGCAGGATCTCTGTGGTTACCCATAGCACACCCAAACTTAGCATCATGCCCATAAAAGGAGGGAGGTGTGTTACTGTTTTGAAGATCGGAACGAACAGCAGCCCGCCCACGCCCATGGCAAAGACGAGGTTTCTTTCAAAATCGGTGGTGGGGTCTTTGAGGYGTTCCAGCTCGATACGTCCGAGGGGGCGCACCACATTTCCTTTCATGGTAAAGGAAAGGTAGATGAGCGGAACGATCATGCAGACCAAACTTGGTAATACAAGTTTTGTAACGATGTTAAGGGCGGTGATCTGTCCTCCGATCCACAGCATGATGGTGGTTACATCGCCTATGGGCGACCATGCTCCTCCTGCATTGGCCGCAATAATGATGACACCGGCAAACATCCATTGGTCTTCCTTGCCTTTGATGAGTTTTTTCAGCAGCGCTGACATGACAATGGCTGTAGTGAGGTTATCGAGTACAGCCGAAAAGAAGAAAGCAATGATGCTTGTGATCCAGAGTAACTTCACTTTGTTCTGGGTCTCAATTCTGTCGGTAATGATCCTGAACCCTTCATGGGCATCCACTAGTTCCACGATGGTCATCGCACCGAGCAGAAAGAAAAGGATACTTCCAATGTCACTGAGGTGATGCAAGAGGTCGTGGGTAATGAAGTGGTTGGTGATGCCGGCCGTTGTGTCCCCTCCTTTTACCTGATATTCGCTGATGAATTCAGCCAGTTTTTTGGGATATTCACTTGCATTACTGATAAGATTAGACACACTTTGTCCAAAATCAATTCCGAGGATGTCACTCGCACCAAATACGTAGATGGCCCAGCAAAGTACCCCGGTAATCAACGCTGACGCTGCTTTGTCAATTTTTATCGAGTGCTCCAGTGCAATAGCGAGATAACCCAACACGAAAACCACTATCATCAATTCATACACAATCTTCCTTCTTTAAATTATCACTCTCCTTTTTCCATGTAAATTGTTCGGGAGGGGAATGCAAAATCGCTGCCGTGCTGCTTCACGATATCCATTATTTTGTAATTGATATCCTGCTGCACATCGAGAAACACCCCCCAATCCATCGTGTCCACATAATATTGCACTAAAATGTTGAGTGAACTGTCTCCAAATTCTGTGAATTTTACTTTACCATCCTGATTGGTATGTGGATGCTGGTCAATAAATTGCTGAATGTCAGCCACAATAGCTTTGATTTGCTCGATGGAAGTATTGTAAGTTACCCCAATGGTGTACCGTCCTCTTCGGAAAGTGCGCAGCGTCATGTTGTCGAGTTCAGCATCAATCATTTTTTTATTGGGTACGGTGAGGTAGCTTTTTTCCAGCGTTCTGATTCGGGTGCTTCGAAACCCTACTTTTTCAACTACACCGCTCACATCGCCAACTTTCACAAAATCGCCCACTACAAAGGGTTTATCAAAGAAAATGGTGAATGAGCCGAGCAGGTTTTCCAATGATTCTTTTGCAGCGAGCGCCAATGCCAATCCACCAATTCCCAGTCCGGCAATTAGCGAGCCGATGTTGACATTAAAGATAGTTCCCATAGCAAAAAACAAGGTGAAAATGACGGTGACTATTTTCAGCGCTTCCACTCCGAACGAGATGAACTGGTCATCGGTTTTTGATTCGGTTTTTTCAGCCTTTTTCATCATAACCAGTCCGATGAACTCTATTACTTTCATCAAAATCCAGGTGACAGAACCAATTAGAAAAGCTTGGTAAACCCGATGAATAACCATTCTGATACCGAATTCGCCTTTTGGAGCCAAATCCCATGCCTCGGGGTAGTTTATGTGGTCGCCAGCAGTATAGATAATAATGAGCATGATGAGCCACGCCAGCGGCTTGTGTAGTAGCTCGAAGAATTTTTTGCTGTCAATCCCTTCGGAATATCTTTTGATAATTTTGAAGAGCAGGTTGCTGAAGATTTTAGAGAGGTATTTCAGGAAGATGAACCCGAGTAAAATCATGCCCAGAAACCAGCAATAATCTTCTACTGTATTGCCGAGAAAGGTTATGGAAAGGATTTCAGAAATGTTCATTTAATAATGGTTTAAAATCGCGGCAAATGTAGAAAAGAAAGGAATAGATGATGGTTACTAAATAAAAAATTATTCAAAATAAGTGTGAATAGCTGTGACGGCTAAGGCAGGTAAATTGCACCGCCAATGTTATCTCTTTTTGCACCTGTTACTGATTTAAGGCAGTTTATTTCATATCGCCATCGCAACACTCCGAGCAAGGCAAAAATTAGCGCTTCTTTGAATTCGATAAGTTGTTTGTCCAAGATGACAATTTCAATGGAAGCGTGAGCTTTTATTCGCTCAATGAGGAATTTGTTATAAGTACCACCTCCGSTTATCAGGAGTTTTGAGTTTTGAGTTTTAGGCTTTGAGTTTAAAACATGAGCGATTTGGATGGCAACATGCTCAGTAATATTGCACAATTTGTCTTCAATAGGAATTTTAAAATTATTAAAAATAGGCAAAAAAACACCAGAAAAATGCTCTTTTCCTAGTGTTTTTGGTATTTTTTTGTCAAAAAACGGGAAAAAACTTAATTGTTTTAATAATTCGTTATTTAGATTTCCTGTGCTTGATAGTTCCCCGTTTTGGTCAAAATTATGGCCTAATTTGGCGGCTAAATAATTCAATGCCATGTTGCAAAAGCAAATGTCAAAAGCAAATCGGTGTCCATTTTCCTCGAAAGAAATATTTGCAATCCCACCCAAATTCAAGCAAAAATCGTACTCTGAAAACAACAATTTGTCGCCAATCGGCACAAGCGGAGCGCCCTGTCCTCCCAGTGCCACATCGCTGGTTCGGAAATCACAAACCACCGGAAGGCCGGACTCAGTAGCAATGGCAGCCCCGTTTCCTAATTGGAAAGTGAACCCGTTGTCCGGCTGGTGGAAAATGGTGTGGCCATGTGAAGCAACAAAATCAGCTTTGATTGAATGTTTTTCAATGAACTCTTTTGTTGTTTTTCCAATGAAACGCCCGTATTCGATATCTGTCTCTGCAAGTTCTTCGGCAGTAGCTTTTTCAAGTGATGATAACTTTCCTTTCCAATAATCGTCATAAGGGAGGGTTTCAGCTTTAATGATATTATAATCCCATTTTTCATCTCTTGAAAAGTGGCAAAATGCTACATCCAGCCCATCGAGCGAAGTGCCCGACATTATACCGATGACGTTGTATTTATCCATGCCTGCAAGATTAGCAATTATTGATTACATTTGCCCTTCTTAAAAAACAATGCAACAATTAGCAATCAAAGATAAATCAATAACCAAATCTATGGATTTTGTATTGACTGAAGAGCAGTTGTCTGTGAGGGATGCGGCAAGGGATTTTGCGCAAAATGTACTGAAGCCGGGTGTTATCGAGCGTGATGAAAACATGTCTTTTCCCAAAGAGGAGGTGAAGCAACTTGGCGAACTTGGTTTTTTGGGTATGATGATTGATCCCAAATATGGGGGCGGTGGCATGGATACGGTTTCGTATGTGTTGGCAATAGAAGAAATCTCAAAGGTAGATGCTTCAACTTCTGTGGTGATGTCGGTCAATAACTCGTTGGTTTGTTGGGGTATTGAAGAATACGGAACAGAGGAGCAAAAGGAAAAATATTTGAAACCGCTTGCCAAAGGGGAAGTTCTGGGCGCTTTTTGCCTTTCTGAGCCAGAGGCTGGTTCGGATGCCACTTCGCAAAAAACCACAGCGGTCGACATGGGTGATCATTACCTACTCAATGGCACCAAAAACTGGATTACTAACGGCAGCACGGCTTCTTACTATCTGGTGATGGCACAAACTGATGCGGAAAAAGGACACCGGGGCATTAATACATTCATTGTAGAGCGTGACTGGGAGGGGTTTACCGTAAGCGCCAAAGAGAGGAAGCTTGGCATACGTGCTTCCGATACCACCTCATTGTTGTTTCAGGACGTGAAAGTTCCCAAAGAAAACCGAATAGGGGAGGATGGCTTCGGATTCAAATTTGCAATGAAAACTTTGGAAGGCGGACGCATTGGTATTGCCGCGCAGGCTTTGGGAATTGCTTCGGGAGCTTATGAATTGTCGTTGCAGTATTCTAAGGAGCGAAAGGCCTTTGGTAAGGAAATCAGCAAGCACCAGGCCATCCAGTTCAAGCTAGCAGATATGGCCACGGAAATTGAGGCTGCGCGGTTGTTGTGTCTCAAAGCAGCCTGGCAGAAAGACCGTGGACAATCCTACACCTTATCTGGCTCAATGGCAAAGGTCTTCGCTTCTGAAGTGGCCATGAAAACCACAGTGGAAGCCGTGCAGGTGCATGGCGGTTATGGTTATGTGAAGGAATACCATGTGGAACGGTTGATGCGCGATGCGAAAATCACACAGATTTACGAGGGTACTTCAGAAATTCAAAGAATCGTTATTTCGCGCTCCATTCTGAAAGGTTAGAGCGCTTCAAGTATTTCTTCCAGTTTTATTCCCCGCGAACCCTTGATGAGAATTTGGGCTTTCCTAACAGGATTGTCGTTTAAATGATTTTTAGCTTCTTCTGTGCTGGGAAAAGTTAGAAACTCTTCTGCATCACAGGTTTTTGAAAATTCTTTCCCAACGAGAATCACCTTGTCAAACTTCTTTTCTTTTAATAAAGAAACAATGGCTTTGTGTTCATCAATTGAAAATTTACCTAATTCGAGCATATCGCCTAAGATGACCACGTTTTTAGCATTGGATTTCGAAAAGTTTTCAATAGCAAGGTACATGCTGGTCGGATTGGCATTGTAAGCATCCAAAACGATTGTATTTGTACCTTTATTAATCAGCTCCGAGCGGTTATCAGAAGGAATATGCCCTTCTAATGCGGATTTCATATTGGTATTTGAAACGCCAAAATATTGCCCGATGCAGACGGCTGCCATTGCATTGGGAAAATTGTATTCACCAAAGAGTCGGGTTTGAATATTTCCCTCTTTCAACTTGATTGACAGCGTATGTTCTTCCGATGAGTTTTTTCCATTACAGTTTGCATTTTCAGCAGCTCCGTAAGTGATTTTTTCGATGCCTTCGGACAATTGACATAGCAATTCGTCATCGCAATTCACAAATAATTCCCCACCTGTTGATCGGATAAATTGGTACAATTCGCTTTTGGCTTTGATAACGCCTTCGTAGCTGCCAAATCCTTCGAGATGTGCCTTGCCGATGTTGGTAATGACACCAAAATTTGGCTGCGAAATTTTACACAACTCAGCGATTTCGCCAACGTGGTTGGCGCCCATTTCTACTATTGCGATTTCAGTATCCTTTGGCATTGAAAGTAAAGTAAGCGGGACTCCAATGTGATTGTTCAAATTGCCTTTAGTGGAATGTGTTTTGAATTTTTTTGAAAGAACGGCATGCATCAACTCTTTAGTAGTGGTTTTGCCATTACTTCCGGTGATGCCTATAAAGGGAATATCAAATTGCTTGCGGTGATGAGTTGCCAAACCTTGAAGTGTGTTCAGTACATCATCAACTAAAATGAATTTCTCACTTTTTGCGTATTCACTTTCATCAATTACTGCATAAGCGCAACCTTTTTCAAGCGCATCTTCAGCAAATTGATTGCCATTAAAATTGTCGCCTTTCAATGCAAAGAAAATCGCCCCCTTTTCAACCTTACGAGTATCGGTGCAAATTTTCGGATGATTTAAATATAGCGGATATAATTTTTCTATTTCCATCAACAAAAACCCCGCCTCGATATATCGGGACGGGGTTAAAAGTAATTCAATTTAATAAATTAAAATCCGGTTGGGCTGCCAACGCGGTCCATCGCGCAGCGGAAACCGATGTATGCAGTTGCTTGTTTTTCATCCAAAAACCTTCGCGTGCCTGGGTTCATGTAAAATGCCCTGTCTCGCCATGAAGCGCCTTTGTAAACACGGGCCTTATCATTAATCATGGACGTAACCGTGTAGTCATACATGAAATTTGATTCCTCAGGTTTGGTTGTATAAGAATGTTTTCCATGAAGCCTAAAAGCCTTGTCTTCAAGGCCTTCAGGTTCTTCCATCCAATTTGCTTCATCAACAGCAGATTCGTAATCGCCATCAAGGAAATTGATGTTGTCAGACCTGCGGTAATTTCTTCGGTAAATGTTTTCTTCTTCGGTAACTACTCTTTGCTGAATCCGTCCCAAGCTGTCTTTTTCGGCAACCAAGCCCTCTTCATCGCGAAGCCATGTTTTGAAAACATTGCCTCTAAAGGGTCTGAAATCTTCTTTGTCTTCTGATGAGAGCGGRCGGTAAACATCCATYACCCATTCGCTTACRTTGCCAGCCATRTTGTACAGCCCRTAATCATTCGGCCAATATGAATATACAGGTGCTGTAACRTCAGCATTGTCGTTGAGGCGGCCTGCTATKCCCATATTGTCTCCTCTTCCGCGTTTGTAATTRGCCATCATCATGCCTATATAYCGCTCATCTGAGTTTCGTACTTGATGRCCGTTCCATGGCCAYAGCCGCCTTTCAATAATKCGCTCGCCTATTGCATTGCCAATAAGGCCATAGGCAGCGTATTCCCATTCGGCCTCAGTTGGCAGGCGRAAYCTWGGAAGMAGCACACCATCTTCCATTCTTACATTTCTGAATTCTCTATTCGGATGGAAATCGGGAATGCCGTCTATGTGCTTGCCGCTCTCRTATTGTRMTTTTAAGTAGGCATCAGTGTTGAAGTTATCTTCGTTTATCTGATTCACATAATATTCAAGAATACCTTCCCGAATTAGGATGAATTCGTTTACCCTGTCTGTTCTCCAAGCACAAAAATCAGTACATTGCAGCCAGTCAATCCCTACAACTGGGTAATCTCTGTATGCCGGATGGCGGAAGTAATATTCTACATAAGGTTCGTTGTACGCAACTTTTTCACGCCACACAAGGGTGTCGGGAAGAGCTTTTTTAAATACTTCCGGGTAATCAAGGCCGTATACTCTTTCGAGCCAGTAGATATATTCGAGCCATTGGAAGTTTGACATTTCGGTTTCATCCAAATAAAAGGAAGAAACGGTAATTCGTCTTGGAATGTTGTGCCATTCATACATCACATCATCTATCATTCGTCCCATGGTGTAGGTGCCTCCTTCAACAAGCACGAGATTAGGCCCTGTTTCCTGGTCGAGGAAGGGTGCTTTTTCAAAGCCACCGTTGCTGGGGTCGTTATAGTTCCATCCTGTCGTAGAAGATCGTTCATACCCGCAAGAGGTAAGAACTGCAATCATCAATACAAATGCAAGCTTTTTCATAATCTTAAATTTTGATTATCCTGCCTTTTACGTGAGTTAACGAAAAAGGGTTACAAATTATTGTGCCAACTAAAACGAAGGGCAACTGATTGTCCTGAATTTCCGCTTCTTGGGCCGGCAGTCAAATTGCAAGCCCAAGGACACTTCGTGTGATCCCAAAGGGTCCTTAATACCAAGCTTAGATACCGTTACATCATAGCTGTAGCCGACTTTTACCATGCCTGCGTGTATGCCCAGCAATATCACAAAAGCATCATCTTTTCTGAACCAAAGCCCACCAACAAATGGGCCCTTGTTTAAATAAATACCCATTAATATTTGAGTGAAATTCTGCTGTTGCTTAAATAAAATGTTAGGCGAAATAGAACTCTCTTCAGCATCTCTTTGCAGCGGGATTAATGCGCCTGCGTGCACGGTCCATTTAATCGGTAGTTTGCTGCTGCCGATAAATCCTTCGTCCGGTTGGGTGATATGGTGCGCAGCAAAACCGCCATAGAATTTCTTGCTGAAACCGAGCACACCAGCTGCAAAATCTACATTGTAAACTGCTTGGTCACCTTGGACTTCCTGCGTGTCATAAATAAAACCGTATCTCGGATCTATCATGTCGCCAAAAGTCAACCTATCCCAATCCAAGGTTTTTTGGAAAAAAGCGGCTTGCAATGCGGCTTTAATGGTAAAGTGTCTGTTGATAGGACGGTCGTAAGAATAAATCAAGCTGACGTTTGTGTTGTTAAGTGTGCCTTCGCCAGCACGGTCGTGAAAAACAACAACGCCAATTCCACCGGCAATAGCATCAACGTGTTGATCATAAGATGCACTGTACGTGACAAAAGTTCCTGAGATGCCAGGCCATTGGTTGCGGTAGTTCATCAAAAGACGTGGACAGCGTGCAGTGCCGGCAAAAGCAGGATTGAGGTAAAGTGGGTTGGCATAAAACTGTGTGAACTGCGGGTCTTGCGCTTTTACATTATTTGAAAAGCTAAAAATAAAAGCTGCAATGAAAAATATGGAAAAAAGCCGTCTTGGCATAATTTTACAATTTAGCAGTCGCAATTATACAAATATTCCATTAAAACAAATCAAAAATGCAGAACATAATGAAAGTAAAATGCCAACTAAAAATAATAATTATAGGATTTTTGCGTTCCTGCGTTGTTTTGCAAGCAATCTTGCTTCAAAACACAAATTTACTAAAAAATAATTAAGAACTTTATAACCCATGCCGATAAAGTATAAATTTTTAGCAGTTTTATTTGCAGTTCCTGTGTTTGTTTTCTGTCAAAAAACATTAAGACCAATAGAGCGGGAAAAAGAATTAACAAAACTAAATTGGCGTGGAATTGGTGAGGAAAAATTTTCAGAAACTGTTACCCGTAAGTTTCTCTATTTTGATGGCGCAGCCAAAACTATTGATTTGCTTCCTGCTTATCATTATACAAAACGGCTTAACGGAAGTCCGCAGCAAATTAGCGTTAAACTGTCGAATGAAATTTTTGAGCCACTTACCTCAAGTGAAATTGAACTAATTAAATCGAGTGATGCTGTTTCTGAATTTATTCACCCAAAAACAGCAATTTCTTATAGCCGTAAAATTCCGTACGCAAGTGTGTCTTTCGTTCCTATCCGAAAAAACAAAAACACAGGTGCCTACGAAAAATTAGTTGCCTTTAAAATGGACATCATTGCTAGCGGAGCAAAAAAAATTGGCCCGCATCCGGTGAGAAAATGGTCGTCTAACTCGGTGTTGAATTCTGGGACGTGGTATAAATTGGGTGTTGCTGAAGACGGCATTTACAAAATTTCACATTCATTTATTCAGAATTTGGGTATTGACCCCGCTGCCATCAACCCGCAGAATTTCAGGGTTTACGGCAATGGTGGAGGAATGCTGCCTTATGACAATTCCGAATTTCGTTATGACGATTTGCAGGAAAATACTATCTACGTGGAAGGAGAAGCTGATGGCAGCTTTGATGCAGATGACTATGTTCTTTTTTATGGGCAAGGACCACACCGCTGGGAATGGGATGCTGGAGACAACATGTTTCACCACCAATTGCATCGCTATTCAGACACTGCCTATTATTTTCTAACCTATGATTTGGGCGCTGGAAAACGCATCCAAATGCAACCCTCCGAAAACAACACAAATACTACGGTAACTTCTTTTAATGATTTTGACTTTTACGAAAAAGAACAGCACAACCTAATCAAATCTGGGCGCGAGTGGTACGGGGAGAGCTACGGCATTGCCGATAAGTATGATTTTGTTTTTGCCTTTCCGAATATTAGTACCAATACTCAGGTATGGCTCAAAACAGTTGCTGCCGCGCGTACCATTGGAGCTACAAGTTCCTTCGATATAGAAGTCGCAGGCCAAGGCACACTCGGCAGCTTTTCAATTAACTCCGTCATTGATGATTATACGGCTACTTACGCCCGGCAGAATTCGGCAATCGTGCAGTTTTCTCCGACTTCTTCCGCAATCAATGTAAGTATAATAATGAACAAAGGAAACTCTTCGGCAACTGGCTGGCTCAAYTACATTGAGTTGAATGYCCGCAGGCAATTAAAAATGAGCGGAGATCAAATGTTATTTAGAGATGYGCAATCCGTTGGSGGAGGCACAGCCCAATTTCAATTGTCAAAYGCTACTCAGCAAATCCAAATATGGGAAGTAACAAACCCGATTGAGGYYAAGTCACAGAATYTTATTCTTGCTGGGAATACAGCAACATTTAACGCTAATGTGGATTCATTGCGCGAATTCGTTGCTTTTACTGGAGTTGAATATTTTACCCCATCAAGCCGCATAAACGTTGAGAATCAAAACCTCCATGCCCTACCACAGGCAGATATGATTATAGTAACAAACCCCAAATTTTTGAGCTATGCGAATGAGTTGGCTGATTTTCATCGGGAAAAAGATGAGTTAACTGTGAATGTCGCAACTACAATACAGGTTTACAACGAATTTTCTTCCGGGGCACAAGACATAACGGCCATCAAAGATTTTATGAAAATGTTTTACGAGCGTGCAGCAAGTGATTCAACTCAAATGCCAAAATATTTGCTGCTTTTTGGAGACGGCTCATACGATGCGAAAAACCACATTTCAGGCAACAGCAATTTTGTGCCCACATATCAATCGGCCAATTCATTAGATCCTATTGGTTCTTATACCAGCGATGATTATTTCGGCTTGCTTGATGACAACGAGAGCGAAAATACCAATGATTTAATTGATGTGGCCATTGGCCGCCTCACAGTAAGATCGAAACAGGAAGCGCAGGAATTGGTGAGCAAAATCAAGTACTATTACCAGCCGCAAACTATGAGTGCGTGGCGCAACTATATTGCTTTTGTTGGAGATGATGAAGACAACAAAATGCACATGCAGCAAGCAAATGACTTGGCAGCCATTATTGAGTCAAACCATCCGGTTTACAACATTGACAAAATTTATCTTGATGCTTACCAGCAGCAGGTTTCGGCAGGAGGTGAGCGTTACCCCGATGCCAGCGAGGCCCTTGACAGGCGTATGGACAGGGGTGCACTGATTGTCAGCTATACTGGGCATGGTGGAGAGTTGGGCTGGACGCACGAGCGAATGCTTGACATCCCCACCATCAATTCATGGACCAATAAAAACAATATGCCCGCCATGATTACTGCGACTTGCGAGTTCAGTCGTTATGACGATCCACAGCGTACATCAGCAGGAGAATTAACGCTGCTGAACCCAGATGGCGGAGTTATCGGATTGCTTACCACTACCCGGTTGGTATTTTCAGGAGACAATCAAAAGATTGCAGAGGCGTTTTTTAAAAATGCTTTCGACACCATAAACGGAGAAATGCCCCGGCTGGGCGATTTGAGCATGTTAACTAAAATTTTTGGGCCAAAAAACATCAATACCCGTAATTTCACCTTATTGGGTGATCCTGCCGTGCGGCTGGCCTATCCTCAATATAATGTAGTAACAACCCAACTGCCCGATACCATGAAAGCGCTGAGCAAAGTAACCGTCAAGGGCTATGTTGCTGATGAAAACAATCAGAAAATGACCGGATTTAATGGAATACTTTATCCAACCGTTTTTGACAAGCCGGCAACTATCAATACACTCAATAATGATGGGCACGGAGTGTTCACTTTTAACGTGCAGAAAAATATTTTGTTTAAAGGAAAGGCCAGTGTGAAAAACGGTGATTTTGAATTCACTTTTGTGGTGCCAAAAGACATTTCATACACCTTTGGTAACGGCAAAATAAGCTACTATGCAGAAGATGGAGAGATAGACGCTAACGATTATTACAACGGCTTCATTATTGGCGGAACTGATTCCACTGCGGCAAGCGATGTTACGGGTCCTGAGGTAGAACTTTATATGAATAATGAGGACTTTGTTTTTGGCGGAATTACTGATGAAAATCCCGATTTATTTTCAAAACTTTTTGATGAAAACGGCTTTAACACAACCGGCAATGGCATTGGTCATGACATTACTGCGGTGCTTGATGAAAGCACTTCGAACCCAATTGTGCTCAACGATTATTTCGAAGCTGATTTGGATTCTTACCAAAAAGGCAGTATCCGCTACCCATTTTCTAAGCTGGCTGATGGTAAGCATACGTTGCGCCTCAAAGTGTTTGATGTATATAATAATTCAGGTGAGGTCGAAACGGAATTCATCGTGGCAAAGTCAGCGCAGCTTGCTTTAGACCATGTGCTCAATTACCCCAACCCGTTTTCAACCAATACGGCCTTTTACTTTGAGCACAACATGCCCGGCCACAACCTCGATGTTTCCATCCAAATCTTTACCGTTTCAGGAAAACTAATCAAGTCAATTGATATGTATGCTATGACCAACGGCTACCGGGTAGGCCCTATTTACTGGGATGGCCGTGATGACTTTGGCGATGAAATAGGAAATGGGGTGTATTTGTACAAAGTGAAGGTGATTGCTCCTACTGGTGAACAGGTGGACAAATACGAAAAATTAGTTATTTTGAATTGACACAATAAAATTGGACGATAATCGTATCTTTGTTATGAAATTCTTGAGAAAAATGATTCAGCGAGTTTTCTGGTGTCTGCTTTGTTCAATGATGGTTTCGGTTTCAGTAGCCGGACAGGGTAGCAGCGGACAGGTCATCGGTCAAAACACCGTATCAGAGAGCACTGACCGGCTCAACACCATCACTACTGCAGTTCCTTTTTTATTAATTGCCCCTGACACCCGTAGCGGTGCCATAGGCGATTGCGGTGTGGCTAGCTCACACGATGCAAGTGCCATTCATTGGAACCCAGCCAAACTCGGGTTTGCTGAGAATGAATTGGGCTTTGCCGTTTCTTATACGCCCTGGCTCAAAAAGTTAGTCAACGATATTAATCTTTCCTACTTGGCCGGATATAAGCAAATTGACAAGTATCAGGTTATCGGGGCATCATTGCGTTATTTTACATTAGGCAATATCCAGTTTACTGATGAATACGGCAACGAAATCCGCCAGTATAGACCCAATGAATTTGCTATTGATGTGGCTTACGCCAGAAAACTTTCGGAAAATTTTGCCGGAGGGCTGGCTATCAGATACATCAATTCCAACTTAACAGGAGGCACATCGGTAGGTGGGGCCACATCCAAACCGGGCAGGTCGGTAGCGGCTGATGTTTCGGCTTATTATCAAAAAGACGACATCAAATTAGGTGAGCGTACCGGTGAGCTTGCAGCCGGCATCAACATTTCCAATATCGGAAACAAAATGTCGTATACGTCCACTTCTAAAAGGGATTTCATTCCCATCAACTTGCGCCTCGGGCCGCGGTTCACTTATAATATTGATGAGTTCAATACCATCGCCATTACTGTCGATTTCAACAAACTGCTTGTGCCAACCGCGCCGGTTTACAAAACCGATTCAAATGGGCAAGTACTTACCGATGACGAAGGCAACTTGGAAATTGCAGCAGGTAAAGACCCCAACCGCGCAGTAGCCAACGGCATGTTTGGCTCGTTTACTGATGCTCCCGGCAATCCTGTTCTCGATCAAAACAGTCAATACGTATACAATACAGACGGCAGTGTTCAAATAGAAAAAAACAGTCGTTTTCGAGAAGAAATGCGTGAAATCATGTGGGCAGTGGGGTTGGAGTATTGGTACAACGACCAATTCACATTGCGTGGGGGGTATTTCTGGGAGCATGAATTGAAGGGTAATCGCAAATATTTCACGCTTGGAGCGGGCATTCGCTACAATGTTTTCGGATTAGATTTCTCTTATCTCATCCCAGCTTATTTTGGATCCAACAGCACCCAGCAAAGCCCGTTACAAAACACTGTCCGCTTTACCCTCACCTTCGATTTTGAGGCCTTCAAAAAACAGCAAGAAGGAGATATTAATTAATTATTCGTTGCTGTTTGTGAAAATAACCAATAACCTAACAACAAATCACCAATAACTGAAAGCATGGCAATGCGAATCGGTTTCGGCTTTGATATTCACCAACTGAAGGAAGGTGAAGACTTTTGGATAGGAGGAATCAAAATTGATCATTCAAAAGGTGCCGTAGGTCACTCCGATGCCGATGTACTGATTCATGCTATTTGCGATGCGATGCTGGGCGCTGCCAACCTGCGCGATATCGGCTTTCATTTTCCCGATTCGGCAGAAGAATTCAGAGGCATTGACAGCAAAGTTTTATTGCGAAAAACAGCGCAACTCATCGAAGAGCGAGGTTATAAGTTAGGAAATATTGACTGCACTGTGTGCCTGCAGCAGCCAAAAATAAGCCCCTATGTAGATAAGATGCGAAAAACGCTTGCCGATGTGCTGGAAACTGATGAGATTAACATTTCCATCAAAGCGACAACATCAGAAAAGCTCGGTTTTGTGGGTAGAGAAGAGGGAGTGAGCGCTTATGCCGTGGTGCTGCTTGAAAATTAGAAATAGAAAATTCAGAATAAGAATGTTGTAAACAACCGCGACTGAAAACTGCTGGCTGTCACAGTCTACTGTTGCTCAAGCCGTTGCCCCTCTTCATCATTTTCATCATTCACACCTACGGTAGTTTCGTCCTCATAAAAGAAAATGCGGATTCGTGCAGTGTCCCTCAAAAAATCCACCCTGCCTATTTGGAACCGGTGGATGGGCAGTCCGGTGCGCTCTCTCAAATCCTCCAGTAGCAGATGGTGGTTTTCGGGTTTAATAAAATCAATTTTTTCGTAAATAATCGTTTTTCGGGCTTCTTGCTTCAGTAGCCAGATTTTTTCCAGCCCGTAGGTAATTGCAACGACCATAAGGTTGGTAAACAACAATTCCCCGTGGCTTATTTTCTTGTTAGCCAGTGCATTGATGGCCGAAATGCCAATCACAATAAAAAGGTAAGTCATTTCCTTGATGGCAATAGTACCTGTGCGGTAGCGGATGATACCGAAAATAGCAAATAATCCCAACGCAAAACCCAGGGAAATCTTTACGTTGGAAAGCAGGTTGCACAAAAAGAAAATAACAACACTGAGAAGCAGGTAGGTAAAGAGATAGTTCTTTCGTTTGGTTATGGGGTAGTAGATAAAACGGACAATGATGATGGCAATTAATAAATTAAAAATAAACCGGGCAGCAAGTTCGCCCAAATCCTTCCAGTCAACTACTTCGCTACCGAAAAGCTTTGCGAGAATAATGAAGTTAAATAGTTCCATTGGCAATTTTTTTAAGTGCTAAAAGTTTCGGCTTAAAACCGTTGATTTTCAAATCTTTGTTCAATAATGCCGTTCCGATGCAGTATTTGCTGATGCGCATGGGGCGGATATGGTATTTTCGCATGACATTGATAAAATCAGAACGAGATGATTGTTTTTCCTGTTTCAGTTCTGCGATGACAATATTGGATAAATCTGAATTATTGAGTTCAGTTTTGAATTTTAGTCTCAAATCAATCGTCAGCCGTTCCTTGGCTGTTTTGTGCACAAATGTAAGACGCGTAAATTGATTTTGCAGCTTCGGTTCGAGATTTTGTGTTGAAATAGGTGAGTTTGCCTCGATGAATTTTTTTGATTTTTCTGAAAGAACGGATTCAAAATCGGCTGCTTTTGTTCTTTTTTTGATGGTGCGCTCTTTGTTATTTTTGAATTTTATTTCCAAATAGCACAAATCAGAATCGAGGTATTTTCGGAAGCGCACTTTTCTGCGGTTAAGCTTGCCGTTGTGGTGCGAGTGGTAAAACCGGAAATCGGGCGTGTCGAAATACAGGGTTTGGTAGTTATTGGTGCGTTTCTTTTCAATTTCGAGGATACGGTAAAATGCTGCCATGTCTTCGAGTGCTTTCAGCATTTGTTCTATGCTCATCAAGTATTTCGTGTCAGTTCGATTGAGCAGCCTAACGCTGTCCATTTCTTCGAGTGAAATAGGTTCGAATTTGGTGATGATTTGCTCAATATTTTCCATTCGCTCAGCTAAAATGCGTATTTATACCCAATACCTGAAACATAATCGGTTCTCGGGTTTGCATCGTTCAGTTTCGATTGAATCAAATAAAATAAATCCACTCTGTTGCGTTTGTCCACTTGGTATTCCAACCCTGCAATATAACGCATTTTCTCAAAATCATTGAATTCTCGGTCGTTCAGACGGTAAAACCATTCGGTTGAAATGAAAGGGGCAATTTTCTTTTTGGAAACGAGTTTCATCGTGAGTTTGGTGCGCCAGAGGTTAGTGGGGGTTTGCCCGTTTTCGCGGGTGTAAATATCGGTGTACTGTGACTGGTAGCGGTTTCGAAGGGTGACGCTGAGTTTGTCCGCTTTTCCTTTTAGGGAAACCTGTAAATAATAGCGGTGGCGTTGGTTGTAGGAATCATTGAGTCGCTTGCGCCCCGAAAAGCGGTAATGTACGCCAAAGGCAATGAATTTTTTAGGCGTGTATGTAGCACCGATGTCGGTAAGATGACCTCCCAATTCGCTGATGTTTTCATCAAATCGAAACTCTTCTCGCAAGGAAATTGAAAATGTCTCACTGAACATTTTTTCGATACGGAAACGTGTCCAAAGCCAGGCATCATTCACCTGGGCGATGCAAGTAAAAAGTAAAAAGTAAAGAGTAAAGAGTAAAAAGCATTTTTTCATCTCAATAATCGTAGTCATATTTTTCTGCTGAAATGAGTTCGCCCGATGAGTCATAAGTTTTTTCAGCAGTCTTCAACCCCTTGCCRTTRAATTCAAAAASGGTTTTTCTGGYGATGTTTCCGTTAGCATCATAAATAACTTCAGMTGTTTTTTCACCAAAGCCATTGTATTTGAATAYGCGYTTTTTGGCTATGTTGCCGTTGCCATCGTAAACTAACACCTGTGTTTTTTTWYCCGAATCATTATATTTAGTAATGGTTTTTCTTTTCAACGAGCCRTCACCGCTGTATACCGCATGTTCAGTTTCATYGTTGTTTTTGTTGTATTGATAAGYGTCTTTTCTGCTGATGTTTCCTTTTTTGCTGTAGTTGATTTCTTCCACTACATTGCCACTTTCATCAAATTTTTTCTCAATGTCTTTCCATGTTTTTGACTCACCGCTTTTGTTCTTTTTGGTAAGTGTGATGGTTGTTGATGACACGCCATGTTTTTTTACTTTTTTGCGAGATTGCCCAAAAGAATTGAAAACAAGACAAAAGGCAAAAGGCAAAAGAAAAAAGATAATTTTTGTTTTCATTTCTGATGATTGTTGCAAGTCCTTTTGACAAGGATTGGAGATGGGTTTTTATCTAAAAATCACAATATCCTCAAGTTCTATTACCTGTTTTTTTTCGATAATCTCCACTTCTGTAATCATTGCTAGTTCACCCGAAGGTGAATTACCATCTTTATCTTTTGAATACACATACACTTTGTAGTTCCCTTCCCGCAAATAATCAAACTCAAATATACCGTCATAATTTGTGCGGGTGCGGTCACCATAGGTTGCGTCATCGCCATATACGATGTAAACCGACTCATCTTGCGCATAATATTCATCGTTGATTTGCGTAAACGAGCCGTTGTAGTTTATCACATATACTTTTCCGCGAATGGTGGCCTTTCCACCACGGCCTTCTGGCTTTTCGCACGAGTAAAGCGTTGCTATAGCCAATGCCATCATACTGTAAAGAAGCAATTTTTTCATACTATTGCAGGTTTATTTTTGAGTTGAGAAATTTAAGAATCTGCAAAGGTTTAATATTCAGATGATATTTCCTTAACAAAGGTTGGAATTTTAATAATTATAGGATGAAAAAAGCAGTTGAATTCATAGCGAAGGTAGAGGAGATGGACTCATTCGAAGCGCTCAATAAACAAGAAAAACAGTTGCTCACAAAAGCACAAGAAGTAACTGACAGCGCCTACGCGCCCTATTCAAAATTTCACGTGGGTGCTGCTATATTACTCGAAAATGGGGAAATAGTTATCGGCAACAACCAGGAAAATGTGGCCTACCCTTCAGGGTTGTGTGCCGAGCGGGTAGCTGCTTTTAGCGCCAGCTCCCAATATCCCAATGTGCCTTTAAGAGCCATTGCCATTTTTGCTAAATCGAAGAATTTTGTGGTAAAAAATACACCTGCCCCCTGTGGTGCATGTAGGCAGGTATTGGCTGAATATGAGCACAAGCAGGGAAGCGACATTCAACTCATTTTAAAAGGAGAAAAAGGTAAGATTTTGGTAAGTGAAAACGTGCGGAACCTGTTGCCTTTTTTGTTCATTGAAGATGAGCTTAAAAAGGATTAGTCACATTTTTCTTTTAAATTTGTTGAATTCCAATCACTAAACTTATGGCTGCTACCGCCGAAAAAAAGCCAAAAACCAAACTCTCGAAGAAAACCTACCTGTGGTGGTATGAAATCATGCTGCTCATGCGCAGGTTTGAGGAGAAATGTGGGCAGCTTTATATCCAGCAGAAATTTGGCGGCTTTTGCCACTTGTACATTGGGCAAGAAGCAGTGCTTGCTGGAATGGCAACGGCTATGGAAAAAGGCGATAACGTGATTACCGCCTATCGTGATCATGTGCACCCTATCGTCCTAGGCATGCACCCAAAATACGTCATGGCCGAACTTTTCGGTAGAAAAACAGGCAGTTCCAAAGGAAAGGGCGGTTCGATGCACATGTTTGACAAAGAACGCAACTTGTTTGGCGGGCACGGCATTGTTGGAGGACAGATTCCACTCGGAGCGGGCATTGCTTTTGCGGAGAAATACAAAGGCACAAAAAATGTCACTTACTGTTTTATGGGAGATGGCGCTGTGCGGCAGGGTGTGTTGCACGAGACCTTCAACATGGCAATGACTTGGAAATTACCCGTTGTTTTTCTCATCGAAAACAACCATTATGCCATGGGCACTTCTGTGGAGAGGACTTCTAATGTTACTGACCTATATCAACTCGGGAGTGCCTACAACATGCCTTCTTATCCCATTGATGGCATGAGTTGCGAAGCCATGCACGAAGGCATCGGAAAAGCTGCTGAACAAGCCCGCAAAGGCAAAGGGCCAACCTTAATTGAAGTGCTGACTTATCGTTACAAAGGCCACTCGATGAGCGATCCTGCGAAGTACCGTACCAAGCAAGAAGTGGAGTCGTACAAAAAAGAAGATCCGATTGAAAAAGTGTTGGAAACGATAAAGAAAAACAAATTCGCATCCGATAAGGAAATTGATTCAATCAAGAAGAAAGTGCAAGATTTGATAGAAGAATCGGTGAAATTTGCCGAAGAATCACCCTATCCTGATGGTTCGGAATTATACGAAGATGTGTATAAGCAGGAGGATTACCCTTTTTTGGAAAATCAGTAACAAGTTTCAGATTCGTAAATTCGTAAAAATTCGTTATTTGTAAATGTTATGGCTGAAGTAGTTCGAATGCCTAAACTCAGCGACACCATGACGGAAGGAGTGGTGGCTGAGTGGCACAAAAAAGTTGGTGACAAAGTGAGCACAGGAGATTTGCTTGCAGAAATCGAAACCGACAAAGCCACCATGGAATTTGAGTCTTTTCAGGAAGGCGTTTTACTCCATATTGGTGTGGGAAAAGGCAAAACTGCACCCGTTGATTCCATCCTTGCTATTTTGGGAGAAAAAGGAGAAGACATCCAGCCGATTTTGGATGAAGAGAAGAAAAAAGCCCCGGCCCCATCAAGCTCTCCCGAAGGAGGGGAGAATGGAACTCCTAAAGAAAATCAAAAACCTGAACCTGCTATTGTCAGCCAGGAAGAAACAGTTAGTATTACAAAACACGAAACAAGAAACACGAAACATGAAACCATTGCTACAGGCAAAATGAAAGCATCGCCATTAGCAAGAAAATTAGCCAAAGAAAGAAACATCAACCTCGCTTTTGTGAGTGGAACAGGGGATGGGGGACGCGTGACAAAACGTGATATCGAAACATACTCGGGTGGGGCAGCACAACAGTTTGTCGGAGTTGAAAAATTCACCGAAATTGATGTGTCGCAAATGCGGAAGGCAATTGCAAGAAGGTTGGCAGAAAGCAAATTCTCTGCGCCACACTTTTACCTTACCATTGAAGTAAATATGGGCATGGCTATTGATGCTCGTAAATCCATTAACGCAGTAGCTTCTACAAAAATTTCTTTTAACGATTTAGTTATCAAAGCCGCAGCAAGTGCTCTGCGTAAGCACCCAAAAGTCAACTCATCATGGATGGGTGATAAAATCCGTTACAACGAGCACATACATATTGGGGTTGCCGTGGCCGTGGAAGAAGGGCTCTTGGTTCCTGTGGTGAAATTTGCAGACGGAAAAACGCTTTCGCAGATTGACACAGAAGTGAAAGACTTTGCCGTAAAAGCAAGAAATAAAAAACTCCAGCCCGATGAAATGCAAGGCAATACGTTTACCGTTTCCAATCTCGGCATGTTTGGCATTGAAGAATTCACCGCCATCATCAACCCACCTGATGCGTGCATTCTGGCAGTGGGGGGAATTAAAGAAACCCCTGTAGTAAAAGATGGGCAAATCGTTCCTGGAAACGTGATGAAAGTGACGCTTTCCTGCGACCACCGCGTGGTGGATGGCGCTACGGGTTCTGCTTTTCTTCAGACCTTCAAAAACTTGCTGGAAAATCCGGTGGTGCTACTGGGAAGTCAGTCGATTTAACAATCACTGCTTCTCACAAAATTCATCAATGAGTACTTCGGCAAAGGGCTTGCTCAATTTGTTGGCCTTTTTCCAATAACGACAGGCGTTTTTTTCATCCCCATCGAGATAAGATTCTACACCATCAATAATTGCCGGGTCATTGTATGTTCCGTCTAACTCAATGGCCATTTTGTAGTCTTCCATGGCGCCCGACAGGTTTTTTGTTTTGTTTTTGGTAATAGCACGGTCGAAATATGCTTCGGCAAATTTCGGGTTCATCTCAATTGCTTTTCCGTAGTCTGCTAAAGCGTCTTTGTATTTTCTTAGATGATGCTTGATGAATCCCCGGTAGCGGTAATGTTCTGCTGCTTCGGGCTCTCGTTCCATGATACCCTCCATTTCGCGCAGTGCTGCTTTGTAGTCTCCAAGATCGAATTTGGATGCCATCCTGCCGTGATACGCTTCGAGATTTTCCGGGTTGAGTTCTATCGATTTGTTATAATCTAGTATGGATTCAATAAACACTCCAACAATATTTTTGGTCTTTGCCCTATAATAAAAGTAGTTGGCGCTGTCAGGGCATTTCTTAATCACCCGGTCAAAATCTTGAATGGCTCTTGTGAAATTTTCCTTTTCGATGTTAGCGCGTCCTCTCAGGTAATAAGCATAATGATAATCGTTGTTAATCAATATGGCATCATTAAACATCATAGCTGCTTCTCTTGCGTTTCCGGCATTCAACTGGGCAAGGCCTTTATTACAGTATTCTTCGGGTGTGCTTTGCGAAAAAGAAAACACAAAGCAAGAGAGAAAAATGACAACTAATGCGATTGGTTTCATCAGGCTTGAATAAAGAAAAACAATGCAAAGGTAAGTCCTTTAAAGGATTAACAATTTTAAAGAAGGTCATTTATTCGACCAAACGCTGTTGATAAATTCGAGTTTAAATACTAATTGATACTTTAGCCAGCATAATTTTTTAGACAAACATGAGTGCAGCAATTCTCGAAACTCCCATTGAATACCTCAAAGGTGTTGGCCCCGAGCGAGCAGATGCACTCAAAAAAGAACTGCAAATTTTTACTTTCGGAGATTTGCTTTCATATTATCCTTTCCGCTATGTTGACCGTACCAAGTTTCAAAAAATCAGTGAACTCACCACTGAAATGCCCTTCGTGCAAATTGTTGGGAAAGTCACCAAAATAGAAGAGTTGGGCCAGCCACGCAAAAAACGGTTGGTGGCATTATTTGCGGACAAAACGGGCACCGTAGAACTGGTTTGGTTTCGAAGCATCAGTTGGATAAAACCTATCCTGAAAATAGGAAAAGAATATGTGGTTTTTGGCAAACTCAACGTGTTCAAAGGTAGAGTTAGCATTCCGCATCCCGAATTGGAATTGCAGACAGAAGAAAGCACGAAAATAAGCTCTGCGCTACAGCCGGTTTACCATACTACAGAGAAACTCTCGGCAAAATGGCTGAACAGTAAAGGGATAGAAAAATTACAAAAGGTACTTTCTGAAAAGATAAGTGGTGGCATTTCCGAAACCCTTTCGCAGGAAATTATAGGGAACTACAAGTTTCTTTCTAAGCAAGAGGCAGTGCATAACATTCATTTTCCAGTAAATGCACAGCTGTTGCAAAAGGCTCAATTTCGGTTGAAATTCGAAGAGTTGTTCTTTATACAACTTGAAATGCTGAAAATGAAGGTTTCTCGAAACGAAGCCGTTAAAGGGTATGTATTCGAGTCGGTTGGGGATTACTTCAATCATTTTTTTCAGCATGTATTACCCTTTGAATTGACAGCTGCACAAAAGCGTGTCATCAAAGAAATCCGCAAGGATTTTGGTTCGGGGAAGCAGATGAACCGCCTGCTGCAAGGTGATGTGGGTAGTGGAAAAACCGTGGTGGCATTTATGCTCATGCTTATTGCTATTGACAACGATTTTCAGGCGTGTCTGATGGCCCCCACTGAAATTCTCGCTAACCAGCACTTTCACACCATATCCAAATTTGCAGATAAGCTGGGCATTGAAGTAGGGCTTCTCACCGGCTCAACTAAGGCCGCTGCAAGAAATTATTTACATGAAAAATTAGAAAACGGAGAGCTGAAGATCCTCATTGGAACACACGCGTTGATTGAAGAAAAAGTACAATTTCAAAACCTCGGATTTGCTGTGATTGATGAGCAGCATCGTTTTGGTGTTGCACAGCGTGCGAAATTGTGGAATAAGAGCCCATCCCCCGGCCCCTTACCCAAAGGAAGGGGAGAAAAAAATGCAGCGAAATACGAAACAGCAAGAGTATCTTCTTATCACATTTTAAAAAAACTTCAGGTAGAAAGAAAAAAACACACAACCGAAGCGGAGCAGATTTTATGGTATCATATAAAAGGAAAACAGTTGGAGCAATACAAATTCAGAAGGCAGCACGTCATTGATGAATTTATTGTTGATTTTGCTTGCTTGTCAAAAAAACTAATTGTCGAAATTGATGGAAAATATCATGGAGAGCAGGAAGTGATTGAAGCAGATAAATTGCGCACTCAAATATTGGAAAGTTTAGGATATAAAGTCATCCGATTTAAAAACGAAGAAGTGATAGGAAGCATTGATAATGTATTGGAAAAGATACGAAAAGAAGCAGCCCGCCCCCCAACCCCTTTCCCAAGAGAGGGGAAAAAAGAAGTCCTCCCCTTGGGGGAGGATTTAGGAGGGGCTACTGTGCCCCATATCTTGGTAATGACAGCTACCCCTATCCCCCGCACATTAGCAATGACATTTTATGGTGATTTGGATGTGTCGGTCATTGATGAGCTTCCGCCCGGAAGAAAACCCGTAAAAACCATTCACCGGTTTGAAAGCGGCCGCTTGCGGCTTTTCGGTTTCATGAAAGAACAGATTGCTAAAGGCACACAAGTGTATGTAGTGTTTCCCCTCATTCAGGAATCAGAAAAACTCGATTTGAAAAACCTGGACGAAGGGTACGAAAGTATTTGCAGGGAATTCCCTCGTGAAAATTACCAAGTGAGCATTGTACATGGCAAGATGAAAACGCAGGACAAGGATTTTGAGATGGAACGTTTTGTACAAGGCAAAACACACATCATGGTTTCTACTACCGTGATTGAAGTAGGTGTGGACGTTCCCAACGCCTCGCTGATGGTGGTAGAAAGTGCAGAGCGATTTGGATTGCCTCAACTGCACCAGTTGCGTGGCAGGGTAGGGCGCGGAGCCGATCAAAGCTACTGCATTTTGATGAGTGGATACAAAATGACCGATGATGCCAAAACCCGCATGGAAACCATGACGCGCACAACCGATGGCTTTGAAATTGCCGAAGTGGACCTGAGATTGCGCGGCCCGGGCAACTTAATGGGTACTCAGCAAAGCGGCATCTTGAATTTAAAGATAGCCGACTTAGTGAAAGATGGACAAATCCTTCAGCTGGCAAGGCAAACAGCTAAAAAATTGTTAGAAGAGGATTCAGCGCTTTCCAAGCCGGAAAATAAGGTGATTGCCAAATACTTCCAGCAGCTACGAAAAGGCATGCCTGATTGGGGAAGGATTAGTTGATTGACTCGTTTGATTTTGCTTCTCTGACAAATCAGCTATTACAAAAGCAAACTCACACAGGCGGCAATTCAAAACCCCTATTGAAAACACTTGACTTTCAGCTGTTTTTCCGCTAACTTGCGGTCAACTTTGTATAAAACTCATCAAAACGTTGTTTAACCAAACCAATGAAACAATTACACGAATGCATATCTGAGAACATTCAAATTATCAAAGATGATTTGAGTGAAATCATTTCAAAATTTCAGTTTCGAGACCTCAAAAAAGGAGAATATTTACTTATGTCTGGAAACAAGTGCCGGGAAATGGCTTTTATTGAATCTGGGTATTTAAGAATGTTCGATTTGGCTGATGGTAAAGAAATAACCTTGTGGATAGGGAGCAACAGCTCATTCATTACCTCTCTTTCCAGTTTCGTTTTTGAAACCCCTAATTATTGGAATATTCAAGCTGTAACAGATTGCAAACTTCTTGTGATAAGCAGACAGGCTCATTTTGAGCTTTTGAAACGCTTTCCCAAGTGGATGGAATTTGACAACCTTTTATTGGCCAGGTCTTTTGCACTGCTTGAGCAAAGCATGTTTTCTCAGTTACACACTACTGCCCAACAGAGGTATCAAGTTCTATTTGAAGAGAACCCCGCAATTTTCAATCATGTACCCTTGCAGCACATTGCTTCAATGCTTGGCATAATGCCTGAAACTTTGAGCCGACTTAGAAAAAACTTGTCGCGACCGATTTCTTGATATTTGTCAAGAGAAGAGGTCTTTTTTTGCTGGATATTTGCTGTATAATCATAAAACAAAGAAAAATGAAAAACTTGCAAATATCTCTGGCAGCTAATGGCATTTTTTCATCCATATCAGGCGCTGTTTTAATTCTGACACACCAAAAAACAGCACAATTATTTGGTGTAGAAAGCTCAACTGTATTTTGGGTTATAGGAATTGGATTACTGCTTTTTGCGCTTTCTATTTTTATTGAAGTTAAAAAGCAAAGGTCAATTTTCGTGCTATTGATCATTGTTCAGGATGTGCTATGGGTATTCGGCAGTGGAGCTGTGCTTGCTTTTAGACCCTTTCACATTTCACCAATTGGGAACCTTGCGATAGCGGTAGTTGCTCTTATCGTGCTCTTCTTTGCAATGGCGCAATCCAAAGCTTTGGCTCAAGTGGATACTTCTTCAGAAAAAGGGATGAAGCGTTTTGTGTTTGAAAGGAATGTCAATGCATCCAAGGCCGAGAGTTGGAAAGTCATTTCAGACGTTGCAAATTACCATGTAGTGGCTCCAAATATTGATGAGGTAAAAATCTTATCGGGAGAGGGAAAAGGAATGGTTAGAAGTTGCTCACACGGCAAAAACAGCTGGACAGAAACGTGCACAGCATGGAATGAAGAAGAACAATACTCTTTTGAAGTCAATACAAATGCACCGGATTACCCCTATCCATTAAAATATTTGAAAGGAACTTGGGTGATTGAAGGAACAGCCTCAAATCAAACCAAAATTATGATGGTCTTTGAATTTCAATACAAGAAAAACATACACAATATCTTACTGCATCCGTTTATGAAAGGAAAGTTTAATAAGATTTGTGATGAATTACTTGATAATTGGCAGAGGATACTGGAAAATTAAAGAGGCTATAACGACCCGGCTAAAAAGCGTTGCTGTCCCGAAGGGCAACTTAGCCATTGTTGGGCACCATATTTATTCTATCCGTTTAATCAATACTGCATCTTTTTCATCAGCTACTGTTAAAATCTGGGATTCTTCTCGAAATATTCTTGTAATCTCATAACTATGCTTACCGAAAATTACAAATCTGTCATTCTCCGTAATCCAAATGGAGTTAAAATTTGGGTAATAATGAGAGACCCCACTATTATTTATTATTTTAACCATCTCTTTTAATCCTTTTGTACCAAGCTGTTTCCCATTTATAGAAAAACTTAAACTAGCCATTGGGTAATACCTATCTTTAATTTTCTTTTCGTTCGGGATATATGCATGTACCGAAAAAATTATTGAATCATTTTTTAAAAGTATTGCTTGTTCCTTTTGATTAATAAGATATTCATTATCCAATGGTTTGTAGTCTTCATTAAGTCCATGAATAGAGTAGGCAATCTCATCCAAAGTGTTTTCTATATTTACTAACACATACGATGGAATATATTTACTATCCGCATTTCCATTTGATGGGATATGATTTTTATCCGCGTTTACAACTGAATCCTTTGGGTATTGGAATGTCAATTGTTCCGGCTGTTTAAAAGTTGTATACAGAAGACTAATAGCTGTTACTGCTAACCCAAATACTCCTACATAAAATCCTATTATGGAAAATTTCCCAGCTTTTTTGTTTTGTTCAAGTTCTGTTTTTATTGGTGTTATTACTTCCGATTTAACAGCGTCTATATTTTCTTCAATAGCTGAAATATTATCACTATGAGACTTCAATTCTTCAATAGCTTTATTCAAAGGTTCAATAGAAATTCCTTTAGCTTCAATATCTGCTATAGCTTTTTCTAAATCTTCAATTATCTGTTTGTAATTTTTAGCCATTTACTTCATCGTTTTATATGGTGCCCAACGTATGTATAAACGGCATGCCGTTTATACACCTTATGAATTTACCCGCCTAAATTACTAAAAATCAGCATATCTTCGATAGGACTTCGAAGCTGCTGAAATTTTTTGCGGCTAATGTGCGCGTAAATTTATCGGTGTTTTTTCGCAGCTCAAAATAAAGTCTCAGCAAGGAGCTTATTTTGAGTCGTTGTTTTTAAAATATCGGGTTGTGCATCAGATACTTTTGTTAGTAGACGTAGTTTTTTAATTCTTTTTTAACGAATTCCCAGTCCTTCATTTTGCACACCATAATCCGAAAGCTTTTTGATCGCTATTCAAGCTTTGAAATATTCTTTCTATTTCGTCCTTCCTAATAAACAAATTCATTTTGTAAGCAAACAATGCCATCATTGTCAATTGACAAAACGTAAAATGGTGTTTCATTCAATACAGCTGTATTAAAATGAAACAGTTTTTAATTGTTTATTTATTTATAATATATTGATAATCAGTAAGATAGTATTTTGGTATGATGATGGCTTAAAACAGTTTTAAGAGAGTCAAAAAAAATAATTGTTTAACCCTAAAACGCAAAACCATGAGCATGAAAACCAATGTATTTATCTTGTTTATCGCACTAGCGACTGTGATTTTCAGTTGCAATAAGGATTTTCTTGATGAAAAGGAGGAAGAACAGTTGACATCAGCAAAGAAAGTACTTGTTGAAGAGGAAGACTGTGAAGAAGAAATGCCCGAATGTATTGATAGTGTAACAACAGCGGTCGATAAGGAAAAGGAAGAATGGGGTTTTCATACGGTAGAAGCAGGGGAGAGTATGTATGTTATAAGTAGGCTTTACGAGATGTCGTTGGATGCCTTGCTCGCGCTAAATCCCGGGATCGAAAATGGGTTGCAAGTAGGACAGAAGTTGAAAATTCCGATAAGCGATGCAGCTAAAAAGATAGCTGAAAAAATGAAACCGGCCAAACGCAATGTTTTCAGCAACCCCTTTATCGGAAATGGCGTAGTATGCGGCCTAAAACGCAACATGCCGATGAGCAAAGTATTGGCTCAATTTAAAGATATAAAAAAGAACACCTTTTTGGATGACGAGGGAGGTTCGTACAAGATCTATGGTATTTATAATGGCAAATCTGAAAAGCCTTCCATCCAGATTGTACCCGATTGCAATGGTGAATGCGTGATAGGACAAATACTCATTCTCGACCCGCTGTTCAAAACCAAGAAGGGACTTAGAGTGGGCAGCACCTTCGCTGATATTATGAAAGCGCATGACGAAATTCGTATTTCCCATCAAGGAAGAGCGATAATGATTTATACAAAAAAACTGGATAAGGTCGCCTTTATGTTGAGCAACTTCAGTATTGAGTGGCGGCCCAACGGAGAATACTTTGTTAAAGACATTCCAGATGACGTGTCAATAGCAGGTATTTATCTCTAAAGATTGTAGTTCTTTTTCATGGTGGCTCCTGCCTTTAGCCCCTTTCGGATAACTCTGGAGGGGCTTTGGTTTTTAAGTCATTAGTTTTAGAAAACCTTTATTTCATTGGTCTCAATAGTTAGTTGAAACTCTGCACTTTCAGTGCAAGACTTTTAATTTCTACAAATTTCCAACAAGTAGGCAGTTGGCAATTTGCAGTTGGCAAGTATTTTACTGGTATTTTTGCCTGCTGCCAACTGCTTACTGCCATTTTATCCTTAATGCTTAAAAGGAATTTTATTCCTTCTTTCTATAAACCTATGTGCTTTCAGTGCATAGTGGTTTAGTTGAATTCAACCGCTTTTTCCAGGTGTTCTTTCACCTTGTCGGCATTTTCAATTGCGTTTTTATAGTGCACAATTTTTTGCCTTGCAGCAGATTCCAAAGAAAACATCAGGTTGGTGAATTTTGTTTCGTAAAAATCATTCGGGTTGGTTATTTCCTTTGTCATATAATTGAAATTCACCTTCAGAAAATTCCACAATTCGAGGTAGGCGTCTATGTAAACGTATTCTACCGTATTAACAACGCCATAGTACCTTAAATGCAGTTTGCCCAGCTGTTCCTTCAGCCGGTAATTCCTGATGATGTTCATATCACCACTCTGTACCAACGATTCGTAGGTTGTGCTGCTGGGTTTGAACTCCGTGAAATTGCCAAAATGGATGGTATAATGCAAAATGCTGTCCACCTTATTTCTGTCCTGCGTTTGAATAATGCCTAATACGATTTTTATGTTTTCATACTGTTCTTTGGTGAAATCGAGGTCATCCTGCAATTCTTTCAAATCAATAGTAATGTCTTCCATGATGGTGCCGAGGTATTGTTGCTCCAGCGCTGCGTTTCTTTTGCCCTCGTACCAATCTTGCATGCCCAAGGCGATGGATATACCGATGATGACAATGACTAAATCAATGGCTTTATCTTTCCAGTTCATGTTTTTGCTTTTTATTCTATTCAAAGTTATTTGGGTCAAAAGGGCTGCCTTTTCCTGTCTCGCAATAGTGCTTTAGACTCACCATATATTGACCCCATTGGAAGTTGCAGTAAGCGTAAAAATCAGTTGCCTCTCTCCAATTGTTTTGTGAGAAGCGAAGAATAGTTTTTCCGTCATTGTCCTCAAGGTCAAAAATAAAAACCGTTCCTATCCATTCTTTGTCTCCCTCAATACATTCCCATTCCACCCGTCTGTCTGGTTGCAGGTCTTTTATGATCATTTTATTGTGATAGCGCTCACCGAAGGTAAATTCAGCAATGCTGTCCACTGCCGGTTCGATTACGGTATCTGGTGTCCACCATCCCTGAATTCCTTTTTTTGTTGTCAATGCCCGATATATTGTGTTGGCAGAGCAGGAAATGGTAATGAGGTGTTTGATGTTTGCCATTTTTAAATGTGGGGCAATTACTGTATAAAGAAATGTCTTAACTACAGTTAGTTGCAAAGTTTTATACGGTAAACTATTATCAAACGAACATAATATTTTTTCATTTTATAGCTCGATAGTTTACAAATTATTTTTCTTTTTAATCCTACTTTTGCTGCTTCTCCTGTTCGTATATTCGTACAGACTCGTAATTCGTAGAGATGAAAATATCACTTAATTGGCTTAAGCAATACATTAATTTGGATTTAGAACCCGAAAAGGTAGCTGAAATGCTGACCGATTGTGGTTTGGAAGTGGGAGGTATTGAAACATTCCAGTCCGTAAAAGGCGGACTTGAAGGGCTGGTGATTGGTGARGTAAATACCAAAAACAAGCAYCCAAATGCAGACAAACTTTCGCTCACKACKGTWGATGTAGGCAAYGGCAAGCAATTGCAAATTATTTGCGGTGCGCCCAATGTGGATGCGGGGCAAAAGGTAGTGGTGGCAAAACCCGGAATCACGATTTATCCTGCTGAYGGMAAGCCGTTTAAAATCAAGGAAGCGAAAATCAGGGGTGAGTTGTCGCAAGGCATGATATGCGCTGAAGACGAAATCGGGCTGGGTGCCGGACATGATGGCATTATGGTGCTGGATGAAAAAGCAGAAGTGGGCAGTTTGGCAAGCAATTATTTCGAAATTGAGGAAGACACCGTTYTTGAGCTGGACTTAACCCCTAATAGGATTGATGGAGCCTCGCATGTTGGCGTTGCCCGCGATTTAGCGGCTGTTTTGAATTGCCAACTATCAACTGCCAATTGTCAACTCAGAATGCCTTCGGTAGATGATTTCAAACCTGATAACACCAACTTGCCCATCGAAATCATTGTTGAAGATCAAGAAGCGTGCTCGCGCTACTGCGGAGTAACTGTTTCAGGCATTGAAGTGAAAACATCACCTGCATGGTTGCAAAATCGCCTGAAGGCCATCGGACAAAAGCCGATTAACAATGTGGTTGATGCGACCAATTTTGTGCTACATGAACTCGGTCAACCTTTGCATGCTTTCGATGCGAGTGAAATTAGTGGTGGCAAGGTAATTGTCAAAAAACTGCCGGAAAAAACAAAGTTCACCACTTTAGATGAAGTAGAACGGGAATTACACGGAGACGATCTGATGATTTGCAATGAAAAAGAAGGTATGTGCATTGCTGGGGTCTTTGGAGGAATTAAATCGGGTGTAACTGACAAAACAAAGAATATCTTTCTCGAAAGTGCTTATTTCGATCCGGTTCACATTCGCAAAACCGCTAAAAGGCATGGACTGAATACCGATGCTTCATGGCACTTCGAGCGGGGCGCTGACCCAAACACCACTGTTGATGCGCTTAAACGCGCAGCAATGTTGATTAAGGAGCTGGCGGGTGGAACAATTTCTTCAGAAATAGTTGACGTTTATCCCAATGTCATTGAAAATTTCACAATTGGATTTTCTTATGACAGCTGTGACCGCCTTATTGGCAAACAAATAAAAAGAGAAACAATAAAAAACATCCTCACTTCACTTGAAATTGAAATTCTTGAAGAATCAGAAACAGGGCTTCAACTTTCTGTTCCATCATTCAAAGTTGATGTGCAGCGAGAAGTCGATGTAATCGAAGAGGTGCTGCGTATTTATGGATACAACAATGTGGAAGTGCCGCAGGCAGTGCATTCTTCATTGTCGTATTCACCTAAGCCCGATAAAGAAAAAGTGCAAGCAATTGTTTCGGACTTGTTAAGTAGTAACGGTTTCTCAGAAATCATGTCCAATTCGTTGACGAATTCTAAATATTACGAAAATTCTGATTGGCAGGAAGAAAATCATGTGAAAATTCTCAATCCTGTAAGCGCTGACTTAGACATCTTGCGGCAAACGCTTTTGTTTAGCGGACTCGAGGCTATTGAGCGCAACCAAAACAGGCAAAAACCCAATTTAAGATTCTATGAATTTGGGAATATTTACCGGTTAAATCAGGAAACTGCAATACAGGATTCAGCATTGGAGAAATATGAAGAAACACAATATCTGGCCTTGTTTTTAACAGGAAGAAAGCATCCCGAAAGTTGGAGTACCGATGATGACAAAACAGATTTTTATCAATTGAAGGGCTTTATGGATAACATCATTTCACGGTTGGGAATAGGCAAGCCGGGAATTCATTCTGAAGAAGCAAAGCCTGGGGTTTTCGATGTGGGGCTGAAATACAAAATCACTAATAAAGTAGTGGTAGAATTTGGGCAAGTCAACCGATCTTATTTGAAGAAATTCGATATTAAGCAACCTGTTTTTTGTGCCAATTTCAACTGGGACAATGTGATTGATTTGCTCAAGGTGAACAAAATCAAATATTCGAAACTGCCCAAGTATCCTTCTGTACGCAGAGATTTAGCCTTGCTGGTGGACAAATCTGTGCAGTATTCTGAGCTTGAAAAAATGGCTTTTCAAACCGAAAAGAAACTACTCAAATCAGTCAATCTGTTTGACGTTTATGAAGGAGAAAACATCGAAAAAAGTAAAAAATCCTATGCTATTGCTTTCACTTTTCAAGATGAAGAAAAAACATTGACCGACAAGCATGTGGACGGAATTATGCAGCGGCTCATATCGGCTTATACCGAAAAAATAAAGGCTGTTATTCGCTAAGTTGTATAGCAGTGACAGTTAGTTGCCATTTGCCATTTCTGATAATTTATTGACCGTTTTCCAATTTCGGGTTGTTGCAGCTACCTTGAGTTTATTTTCAAAGAAATTGTTATTCATTTTCGCTCTGCCATATCCGTGTGGCGAGAAAAAGTAAATGTGCTGCACGTCCAAAATATATGCTTCGGGGCTGTGGTCAATACTTTTTAGTTTTTCAACATGAACCACTGCCGGCTCTTCCGCCAAGAAGGTGACATACAGTCTGCTCTTGTCTTTACTTTGGTCATTAAGAAAGGAGTTGTTTGCCAAAACATATCTCAGCTCATTGGGACTTTTGACAATAACGGGTACACGGAAGCCGTATTCTTTCAGAATTTTTTGCTCGATGGCTTTTTCAAGCATTGCTGCCGCTGACTTTTTATTGTTGAATATCACATTGCCGCTCTGAATGTATGTTTGAACATTTTTGAAATTCAGTTGCTCGAAATGGGCTTTCAAATCAGCCATTTTTATTTTTTTCTGCCCGCTGACGTTTATTCCTCTTAACATGGCAATGTAGGTTTCCATTGATTTCATTTAGTTACTGATAACGGGAGTCTGTGTATTAACCTCTGCTAAGGTATTGAAATATGAGCAAGACTTCCTGTTTTACGATTGAGAAAGAAAAAGCGGCTAACAATATGTTCAGAAGAGGTCCTATTAGCAAGAAAAGGAATTTGAACTTTAGAATAGGACTAAAAATTAYAATCGGTAAAATTATCACGSYTMCCAGATATRAGCTTCATTTTTTCCTGTTCAGCCAATGKTTGAATTATACAAGTTATAGTTSGCCAATAGGGAGATGGTASACTAAACCAAGAACATGGTACGCTTCTTGCAAGCGTTACGGTCGCTACACTAAAAAARTCAACCATGAAATATYTATACCTGCCAATTTTGTTGTTGCTGGTAATTGCCGGCTGTCAACCTGAACATCATCAACCAATTCCCTTTAATGAGCCACCGCCACCCACAAACATAGAATTGCACGCTGAATGCCCTGTTGACTCCTTCCCGCTTACAGATCATCATGGTGAGCATTACGGCTGGGTGTATGTGCAGGCTGATTCGGGGATGGTGAGCGTAACCTTTGTTGCCGCTTGTGGCTGGTTGATAGAGAACAGCTACCTATATCTTAATGCATGTGAGGATTTGCCGAGCTTGCCGGGTGGGGTGCATTCGTTTCCGCACTCTATCGTGGGCAATGGCTCCCAACCGCAACATACTTACGACATTGTGTTGGGTGAAGGTGATTCCTGTTTTTGTATAGTGCCTTATGCTGAAATGGTGCATTACGATCCCGGTGGGCACATTATACATGAAGCAGAGGCATGGGCGGGCAACACCTATTTTGAAGATTGCAATGATTGGTATGCGCTTATTGACTACTGCCTGCCGGTATGCGACTGTGGAAGCCCACATGATCCGAACGATCCAGTCGGCTGCACGATTGTGCCGGGTGAATTCCGCACGCAGACCCAGGGTGGCTGGGGGAGTACACCGAACGGAGGCAATCCGGGTGTCTACCAGCACAATAACTTCAACGCCACATTTCCCAATGGAATAATCATAGGTTGTAACAACACCATTACATTGACCAGCGCACAAGCCGTAACTGATTTTCTTCCTCAGGGTGGTCAACCTGCAGCCATTTCACAGAGCTATACCAATCCTACACAGGCCTTGACCGTATTGGCTGGTCAGGTGCTGGCATTAACCCTCAGCATCGGGTTCGATAATTACGACCAGCAGTTCGGTTCCTCATCTACAGCATTGGAGGATCTGGTAATCATTAGCGGCCTCATGGCTGGGCAAACAGTTGCTTATGCGTTGGATCAAGGTAATAGTGCGTTAGGAGGGTGCAGCATCAGTTATTCCATTAGTGATATTAACAACGTGTTGTCACAGATCAACCAGAACTTTGTTGATGGAACTCAGGACAACGGCTATTTGGAGTGCCCGTGATTAGCTGATCCAATGTAACATCCTGTCCGCAGGCCGGGACTTAAACACCGCTCCTCTCCCCATAGTTTGGATTAACTCCATATACTTTGTTTATCAGCTTTATGTCAAAGGGCTTTAAGATTCCGCCTGTATATAGCACCTTTCTACTCCAGATCTGAGTAATGCACCTTAGACGGCTCTTTTAGCGGGGTGAGGATGATGTTTTTCACGATTTCCGGTCTGAAGGAGCTTTTCCCGATAATCACGATGTTTTCGGTATGTGATTTAAATCCATCGGCATCAATCATCATGGTGAATTCCCCGGGAGGCAGTATCACAATATACTTTCCTGTTCGCGGGGCGGGTGCATATTCGCCCATCAAGTCACCCGAGCGTTTATCTTCCACCATAATAAAGGCATCGGGCGCGATCACGTTGGTTTGGGTTGGACGTGTTTTTTTCGGGGGTTTGTAATCTTTGATTGGAAAAAGCGATATTTTAATGTCTTTAAAAGTGTAGCCGGGTTTGTCCAGCGGGGCCTTGGCCAATGAATATTTTTTTTCCACACTGTCTTTTTCCAAAGTGAGGTAAACTTTGTATTTGAAACCTGGCTTGACGATAGATTTTTTCTTTCTTACGAATTCCCATGATGTGTCGGGGGGCATAAATTCTTCTGTAAACTTGCGGACTATGTCGCCTTTTTTGTAAAAATGAAACTCCTTATAGTCGTTGTAATCAATGGGGGCGAGGTAGCTTATTTTTCCTCTAACAACGCTGTTTCGGTCTTCCACATCCTGAAAAGTAATTTGATAGATGTCAAGGTCGCCAATGGCATCTTTCCTGTGTGATGAAAAATAACCCACTCGGTTGTTTTTAGTCATAGCGATGTGCATCTCGTCATTGGGCGTATTGATGGGGTAGCCGATGTTTTTGGGCGTTCCCCACTGGTTTTTCTCATCGTCCCAATCACAGCGAAAAATATCGAACCCGCCCATGCTCGAATGTCCTTCGGAAGCAAAAAAGAACATTTTACCATCACCACTTACATGTGGAAAAAGCTCATCCCATTCGGTATTAATGTTTTGCATGCTTTGCACTTCGCCCCACTCTCCTGTGGGCAGTTTTCGCGTTACGTAAATGTCAAATCCTCCTATTCCGTCCGGACGCTCACTGGCAAAGTAAAGCACTTGCTTATCGGGAGAAAGTGCTGCCGAATATTCCCGATCAACCGAATTTACAGGTGGGTCCATCGGAAACGGACGYTGGTATTGTCGCCCCCTTCTTTTGGCTTGCAATATTTCTCCTTGAATGTTGAAGGTGAGCACATTGGTAAACATAATTTTTCCGTCAGGCGTAAGGCCTACAATTTCTTCATCGTCTGAGGTGCCTATCGAACCACCAATGCTTCTTACCTTTTTCCATTTGCCACCACTTTCTTTACACATGAAAATGTCAGTAGTGAAGTAGCCGTCCCAAGTGAGGTAACCTTGGTTTCCTTTTGTTCTTCGTGAAGTAAAATAGAGCTCCGATTCATCTTCGAGWATAAASGGAGTGTAATCGGGTTCGGGAGAATTGACAYTAGGWCCGAGATTTTCTATTTTAACGCCCCTAAGGCGGTATTTGATTTGCTCGCGTGCATTGTTGCACATTTCAATATAGCGGTTGGCACGGCTCATTAAGTAGCTGTCGCCTCCTGCATCGATGGCTTTTTTGTATGTCGCTAAGGCATCGTCAAACTTGTAATTCAAGTGATAAGCCTTGCCCAGCATAAACAAGGCGTCTTTTTCACCAATGCCCAGTTCAACTGCTTTTTTCAAATAGGTAATGGCTTGTTTTTTATCAATATAAGTTTCGAGGTAACAAATRCCGAGACGGTAGTTGTATAACGGGTTGTCAGGTTCTTGTTTTACAAGCGCTCCGTACTCAGTGAGGGCCGCTTTCCAGTTTCCGTAAGAGAAATTGTCTTTGGCCTGGCCCTTGTCTCCTCCAGCTTCTTCCTGCCCCAAAACATTGAGCATCAATATCGCCAAAGAAAAAGTAAGTATGAATTTTAACCGCAGCACCATGCCTTTTTATTGCTTTAAGCGAAGTTGTAAAGAAATAAAAACTTGAAGAAACTTACAAATTGAACACAGAATTATTATTCCTTATATAACTTTTCTGCCTTGGAAGCGGATGTTGTAATGCCTTTAATTAGGGCAGAGCTAAAACCCTGATGTTCCATTTCATTTAATCCTGCAATCGTACATCCCTCAGGCGAAGTTACTTTGTCAATTTCCCTTTCAGGATGTTTTTCCGAATACAAAAGCAAGGCGGCAGCGCCTTTGGCAGTTTGTGCCGCCATCTGTAATGCTTCATCAGCATGGAAGCCAATCTCAATGCCGCCTTGCGAGGCAGCGCGGATAGCCCTGAGGAAAAATGCTACTCCGCAGGCACAGAGTGCGGTTGCAGCCCCCATGTGTTCTTCGGGAATTACGAGCGTAGTGCCAACAGTGTCAAAAATCTCTTTTGCAATTTGAGTGTATTTTTTTGACGACTCATCAGCCGAAAGGCAGGTCATGGATTCGCCAATGGCAATGGCGGTGTTGGGCATTGTGCGTATTACAGGAATTTCGCTTCCGGTTTTATCTCGAATATCCTTAATGCTAACTCCTGTAACACACGAGATGAGCAAGTGTTTTTCTGCATCGAGGGCATTTTTAACTTGCCCAATTGCCGCATCAAATTGTTGCGGAAGGACTGCCAGTACAACTATTTCACTGTCTTCTGCCGCTTCGGCATTGTTATCTGAAATGCCGAAACCTGCTGCCGATAACGCGTCAAGTGATTTCAAATCTCTTCGAGTGACGGTGATGTTTTTCGCTTGGTATTTACCTGATTTCACCAATCCTTTAGCCAGCGAAGCGCCTAAATTCCCGCCACCGATAATGGCTATTTTTTTGTTTGAATCCATAACTTTTAAGTGCTAATGAATGCCGCAAAAATAGGTATTTATCATTCCGAGATACCAGTGAAACAGCAAAGCCCACAATATGGAATTGGTGCGGTAGGTAAGCAAGCCGAGATAAATGCCTCCAACAACAGCGCCCCATGTTTCGCCTTCGGGCTTGCCAATGTGCATGATGGTAGAAAGCACGGTTTGAATCATAATAGCCGTAAATGCTCCGTAATATTTGCGCATTCCAATACCGACATACCCCCTGAAAAGAAACTCCCAGCCGATGTAGTAGGGTAGATAAACTAATCCCCAAAGGGCGAAATACGAAGGCGATTGCATTGCTAAAGTAGTGAGCGGGTATTGTGCTTGCATATCAGTATCAAAGCTGGAAATGTAAACTCCAATGGGCAGAATGAGAAAGGCAACAAGGGTGGCTTTCAGCCCGAATTTCCAATCGCCTAATTGCATGCCGAAATTCGCAGTTTTTTCTTTCATCCATGCTTTGATTAGCAAAACGGGAACGATAAACCAAAGCACAAATACTGCCAGATGATGATACCCCCATTTGTACCAATCCAGCAGTGGGCCTGCTTCAAAGTGATGTCCAAAATGCTTGATGAAAAATGAGGTGTGTCCTTCGTAAAGAGCAACAGTGAGCAGCACAATGACAGAAAACCAGATAATCACAAGATTTTTGCTTTTCTTGTTTCCGGCAGGATGAAATTCGGTGAGGGGAGAGAAAAACGTGTTATTCAAAAAGCTCATTAATTAAGTTGTCTTCCACCAAATTTGGTAGGGTGAGTTTTAGGTTCGGTTCATTTTTCATTGCTCTTTTTGCTGTGAAAACCGCTTCTTCGTTTCTTGCCCAACTCCTGCGGGCAATACCATTGTTCACATCCCAATGGAGCATGGATTTTAGCCGCCTTTGAGCATCTTCGGAGCCATCGAGCACCATGCCGAAGCCGCCATTTATCACTTCGCCCCAGCCCACGCCTCCACCATTATGGATGGACACCCATGTTGCCCCACGAAAGCTATCGCCAATCACATTTTGAATCGCCATATCTGCGGTGAATTGCGAACCGTCATAAATGTTGGCTGTCTCGCGGTAAGGCGAATCCGTACCAGATACATCGTGGTGGTCGCGGCCTAAAACAATGGGAGCTGAAATTTCACCGTTTTTAATCGCATCGTTAAATGCTTCTGCAATTTTGATCCTGCCTTCGGCATCCGAATACAAAATCCGGGCTTGTGAGCCAACCACCAGTTGGTTTTTACCTGCGGCCTGTATCCATTGAAGATTGTCAGCATATTGTTGTTGGGTTTCGGGAGGAGCATTTTCATAGAGCTCTTCGATGACTTCTGAGGCAATACGGTCGGTTGTTTCCAAGTCCTTTTCATCACAGGAAGTGCATACCCACCTGAACGGCCCAAAGCCGTAATCGAAGCACATAGGCCCCATAATGTCCTGCACGTAGCTTGGGTAGCGAAAGCCCCCGTTTCCGGCCCCTTTCTCAGCGGGAGAAGGCAGAAAGATGTCTGCACCGGCACGTCCAGCTTCCAAAAGAAATGCATTCCCATAGTCGAAAAAATACATGCCATTTTCGGCTAAAGTGTTTATGGCGTTAACTTGTCTGCAAAGGGATTCTTGCACCTGCTTTTTAAATGCTTCGGGATTAGAAACCATCATTTCGTTGGCTTCTTCAAAAGAAATCCCAACAGGATAGTAACCGCCAGCCCACGGGTTGTGCAGGGAAGTTTGGTCGCTGCCCAAATCCACTTTTATGTTACGCTCAGCTAATTTTTCCCAGAGGTTAACAATATTCCCAACATACGCGATAGAAATTACTTCATTTGATGCTTGTGCTGAAGTAGCGCGGTCAATAGCTTCATCCACATTTTCGTAAATTTCATCTACCCACCCCTGCGAATGGCGTTTTTGCGCAGCCGCGGGGTTAACTTCGGCCAGAATGCTCACCACACCTGCAATGTTTGCTGCCTTTGGCTGTGCGCCACTCATGCCGCCCAACCCGGATGTAACGAAAAGCTTGCCTTCGAGTCCTTCTCCTGATTTTGAGATTTTTCTTCCCGCATTTAAAACCGTTATGGTGGTTCCGTGAACAATACCTTGTGGGCCGATGTACATAAACGAACCGGCAGTCATTTGCCCGTATTGTGTAACGCCCAGCGCATTGAATTTTTCCCAATCGTCTTGTGAAGAATAATTGGGAATCATCATGCCATTGGTGACTACCACGCGTGGAGCGTCTTTATGCGAAGGGAACAAGCCAAGCGGATGCCCGCTGTACATCACTAGCGTTTGCTCATCGGCCATTTCGGCCAGGTATTTCATGGCGAGCAGGTACTGCGCCCAATTCTGAAATACTGCACCATTGCCGCCATAGGTAATCAACTCGTGCGGGTGCTGTGCCACTTCAGGATTGAGGTTGTTTTGAACCATCAGCATGATAGCAGCCGCTTGATGGCATTTAGCGGGATATTCGTCTATCGGGCGGGCATGCATGGGATAATCGGGCCTGAAACGGTGCATATAGATGCGCCCGAAACTTTTCAGTTCTTCGGCAAATTCTTTTGCTAAGATTTCGTGGTGCTGCTTTGAAAAATAGCGCAATGCATTGCTAACAGCAAGTTTCTTCTCTTCTTTTGAAAGGATGTCTTTTCGCTTTGGCGCGTGATTCACATTTGAATCATAAGGTTTGAGTTCTGGCAACTCATCAGGGATGCCACAAAGGATGGCCTGTTGGAAATCGGTCATTGTCATTTTCTGATTTTTCCGGTTTTTTTGTCAAAGCCGTATGGGCAGTGGCGGCATCCGCTTTGGCAGCAATGTCCCCTTTTTAAATGGTACTTTTCGGTGAAAACAATAAATCCTTCTTCGCTGTAATAGTAATCTTCAGGAGCCAAATCCTGCTGCTTTGAGAACATGCTCATGTCTTCATCCATAGCGGACAAATTTCGGTTTTTTCGGTGCTAATTCAACACAATTTTGTTGATAACTGCAAAATTATCCAACAAAAAGGGAGTATTAAGCGTTTACATTTGTAACATGGCAAGTTGCGCCAATTCAGAGTTTTCTCAGTAAGCAAGCATTACGAATATATACTAATGATACAAATTAGAATTTTTTCAATTGCTTTAATCCTTTCAGTTGCTTCTATTGCTTTTTCTCAGCCGGCTGAACGGAGAACTTCGCGCAAGGAATACATTGAAAGGTACAAAGATGACGCGATTCGTGAGATGCTTCGCACCGGGGTGCCTGCAAGCATTACACTGGCGCAGGGTATTCTCGAAAGTGGTGACGGCAATAGCCCGTTGGCCAAATACGCTAATAATCATTTTGGCATAAAATGCCATGGATGGCAAGGCATGACTTTTTACAAAGACGATGACCGAAAGAACGAGTGTTTCCGAAAATACAATTCGGTCTATGAATCCTTTATCGACCATAGTGATTTTTTGAAAAAGCGCTCACGTTATGCGTTTTTGTTTGAATATTCTAAAACTGACTACAAGAGATGGGCGAGAGGGTTGAGAAAGGCCGGTTATGCCACCAATCCCAAATATGCCGATTTGCTGATCATGATTATTGAAGAAAATGAACTGGTCAAATATGATACGGTAGAAAAAATCCCAGTTTTGACGGCCAAACTAAAAGAAGAAGTTGGCCCCAAGCAATTGCCGAAAAAGAAACATCAAATCAAGGTGCACGACAACAGCATCAAGTATGTAATTGCCCAAAAAAATGATTCGTACTACAAAATTGCCACAGAGTTTGATATGGGGCTGTGGCAGATTTACAAGTACAATGACTTGGCAAAAGGCGATATCATCAAGCGCGGAGATGTTATTTATCTACAGCCCAAGCGCAGTAAGGCTATAGCAGCTTGGCACACCGTAAAAATAGGGGAAACCATTCGCGATATCTCGCAGAAGTACGGTGTCAAAATCAAGAGCATCTACAGCAAAAACAACCTTCCTATTGGCACTGAATTAAAAGCCGGGCAAAAGCTCAGTTTGCGGAAAAGAGTGAGATAACATTCGGCTGCTTAGTTTGATTATAATATTAATTTCTACAAATAGGCAATGAATGAGCCAGTAATAACTCAAAAAAAAGTATTAGATACAATTCAACTCGAAGGGCAGTATAACTTTTCTGTATACACAACAATAGGACTTGCAGATAGTGGAGATTTTTACTTAGAACTTGAATTTACAAATCTGACTGTGGATGATTTTAAAATCCTTGCACACTTGAGAAAACAACAAAAACATTTGCAAATTAGTTCAAAGCTGATAGACACTGAGAAATACAATATAACACATATTGTTGTTACTAATTTTACTGAAAGCAACATGCTTCAAATCACTTGGAAATGTCTTTCTGACGATCCAAATATGTATTCTGATTTAAATCTTAAGTGACAAAAGGTGAAAAACGACTTACAATACAACATGAAAATAAACTCAATGCTTTGATATTACTGTGGCACATGAGTTTATTTTTGACATTAATCACCACAAAACTTCACTCCAACGTATAAGTATAAATCCGGTTGTCTTTCCCACCCACCACAATGTTAAAAATTCCGTCTTTGTTGATGTCGGCAATGCTAAACAGTGTTGAGCCGTAGAGCGGCAGACCTTCGTGTATTTCACCATTGCCGTTCAGCAGGTAAATTTCATTGGTCTCTGCTGAGGTTATGCCCAGTTCCTTCCCATTGGCGCTGAATTAAAAGCCGGGCAAAAGCTCAGTTTGCGGAAAAGAGTGAAATAATCTGCCGTAACTTTTCTCGAAATTTTTTTGTAAGTTGCTTAAATTTGCATAATGGCAATACTTTCTTTTAGAGCTTTTGTGCAGGTATTGTGCTCATTGCGAAAAAAATGAAACGA
>NVWW01000161.1 GCA_002746335.1 Flavobacteriales bacterium
ATTGTTGATTTGTTTCAATGTGGGGTTGGTGCTGCTATTTTTGATTAAGCCGCCATTAAAACAATGGATTCCCTTTGCCGGTGGAATAGCTTTTTATTCTTTGCCTGCCTTGTTGGTGTGGCCTTTTCCGATGTATGTTTTAGGCGCTCTGAGCTTAATTTTAATTGCCTGCTTGTTGTTATTAGGTAACTACCTGAATAAATTTTTGCCGCAAGCTTAAGCAACTCTCGCAATAGCAAATACCGATGTGCCAAAGGCAGGAAAGAATGGCAGTGAGAGTTCCAGTTGCATTAAAGCTCTTAAAAAACTATCAGCTAGTTGATTTGGAGGCTTAAAACCGTCTTTCATCTCGTTACCCTGTTTAAACTTTAGCATGACTTTACGAGCCATTAATATGGGAACCATAGTACCTGCCCAATTGGTAATGATAAGCGGCTCGAGACCTGCGTTTTGCAGCAGCTTTTTCATCGTTTCTTTCGAATGCCTTCTCACATGACCTGCCACTACATCAAATTGACTGTATAAAAACATATTTGCAGGAACATTGACGACAACTATACCTCCCGGCCTTACATGTTTTACAGCAGCTCTCAAAAATGCAACATCATCCTCAATATGCTCTACAACGTCCATGATAAATGCAGTAGCATATTTTGATAATAGGGCGGGATTTTCATCAAAAACATCGTAAATCATGAGGCGTCCATTTCCTTTTTTTGCCATTTTGATTGCGTTGAGATTGAGATCGCAGCCATCAACTGTGTAGCCGAGTTCGGTTTCGAGTTGCTGCCTGAAAACACCGCTTCCGCAGCCAATTTCTATGGTTGGTTCATCCTTTGTAGGAAGCAAATGCTGAAATCTTTTCACTACTTCAAATCGCCATTGCATCCAAAAGTTGTCAATGCCAGCATATTTAAACCATTCATCAGCCATCGAAACCGGTGCGGGTTGCGACAGAAATTCTATGTAATTGTCATTTTGCATTGTTCCATTCTTTGATTCGGAATTTGGTGATGTTTTTTACGAACTCCAATATAGTAGCAGGCTTTACAAATGACACCCTGTGTGTGTTTTCGTAAAACTCCACTGGAAACTCTAGCACTTTCATATTCATTCTTCTTGCATTGAGCATAATTTCTGCGTCAATAAACCAGTCGGTTGAGGTGATGGTCATTTGTTGGTAGGCCTTATTGGTGAGCATTTTCGGCTTGGAGTTAATGTCTTTGCTGCCAATGCCCGGAAACAAAAGTGAAAAAATGAAATTGTATACTTTTGAGATGGAAATGCGGTATAGGCCGTCATGACGCTTGGCGCGGTAAGTCATTACTATGCCGTATTTTCCAGTCTTTATTTCATGGTAGCATTTTTCAATGCTTTCGGTAGGAAATTGCCCGTCACCGTCAATCACACAGATGTATTTCCCTTTTGAAGCGCTCATTCCCGCGGTCATGTCCCAGCCCATCATCCCTTTTTTTGGTCTGGCCTCCACCCTTATTTGTGGCTCATTGCAAGCGATTTGCTCAACAATTTCTTTCGTGCGATCTTTAGTGTCTTCTATGTAATTAGCCACCAAAATAATTTCATAWKWYWMRKTMARTTTTTTTGTTAAATCTTTAACTTTTTCTACAAACGGAATGATGGCCTCCTCCGAACGGTAGCACAATACCACAATTGACAATTCCGTTTCGTTTCCCATCACGTTGGTAATTGGGCAAAGTTATATTTTTGGGCAGATGTGCTTTCTTTTTAAACGCTATGTTTTTCTTTACATAAGGGCTGCTTCCTATCAYAGGTGTGGGTAGGTGCAGAGGGGCTGAAAAACGCATCGCTGAGAAAAGAAATGTGGCTGGAGCAGGAAGAAACTGGGAAATTATATGAATTAAGGTTTTGGAGCATTGATTAAAAAACAAACGATATGAAAGCATTAATAATCGTAATTACTCTTTCAAATTCTTTGGTTTGCTTTTCTAAATATGACCAAACTATCAAAAAATTGTATGTTTCTTTGCTGTAAAAAGACACTTTATTTGTTTTGAAAACGTACTYGCACAAATTATTGGATSTACTGTGGCAGTYGCTRGTGGTTTTTAACGCAAGCATTATATTGCTTTTGCAGCTTAAGATACCATTTAAGATGCCGCTGYCTTATATAGCTGCAATTGGCTTTTATGCGCTTGCAAGCATACTTACTATGCCTTTTTTAATGTGTTTTTTGGGAGCATTGGCGATATCGAGTATTGCTATATGTCTGCTATTTGGAGATTATTTTGAACATGCAAACACATGCTGATATCCATTGTCATACCTGCCTACAATGAAGAAAGCAACATAATAGCGCTTTATGACAAGATTGATACTGTTTTGATTGGCTATGAATATGAAGTTATTTTTATTGATGATGGGAGCACGGACAATACATTAGATGTCCTGAAAGCGTTATGTAGGCAACATAGCAATTGCCATTACATTTCGCTGTCAAGAAATTTTGGCCATCAAAATGCACTAAAGGCAGGCATTGACTATGCGAAGGGAGATGCAGTTGCAATGATGGACGCTGATTTGCAGCATCCACCAGAGTTGTTAATTATGATGATTGAGAAGTGGCAGGAAGGATACGACATAGTTTACACACAAAAAAAAGAGGATAAAAGCCGCAATTTTTTGAAAAGAGAAATTTCAAACATTGTTTACAGTTTGATTAATAAGATATCGGATATAAAAATTGAGCCAAACGCTTCTGATTATCGACTTGTTGACAGCGCTATTGCAAAAATTATCAAAAATAACACCGAAAGCAATCTTTTCATAAGGGGTATTACTTCGTGGCTTGGCTTCAAGCAGTACAAAATTGTTTATAATCCCTCAAAAAGATTTTCCGGAACGCCTAAATATACTTTCGGTAAATTGGCTGCTTTAGGATTAAACGGAATAACATCATCCAGTGTCAGACCACTTCGTTTTTCGGCTATATGTGGGGCGGTGATTTCCTTCCTTGCTTTTCTCTATGCTTTATATGCCATTTATATTAAGTTGTTCACTAATGAGGAAATTGTTGGATGGGCTTCTGTATTAGTGAGCGTGCTCTTTATTGGCGGCTTGCAGTTGATTATGCTCGGCATCATTGGCGAATACATCGGTAAGGTTTTCATTCAATCGAAACAGCGGCCTAACTACATTATCAGTGAGTCAGAGCTTGATTGATAGTCAAAATATTTCAAAGGCGGAAGCCAAAATGAACTTCTACGAGTCATTTGCTGATGAATTTGACTCGAAAATGAACAAATATGACATACGAAAGCGCATTGCGGTAGTTTTTGATGAGTTGCTGCCTGAAGATATTTCAGGAAAAAAACTATTAGATGCCGGCTGTGGTACGGGGTGGTTCAGCAAGCGTGCTTGTGAGAGAGGAGCGGAAGTTACCTCCATGGATTTGGGCGAAAAATTGTTGGAAAAAGTGGCTCAAAAGTGTGACTCGAAGAGGATAGTGGGGTCAGTTCTCGAGATGCCGTTTGAAGACAACACATTTGATATTGTGGTTTCCAGTGAAGTGATTGAGCACGTAACCGAACCTGCGACAGCAATTTATGAAATGCACAGGGTATTGAAACCTGGCGGGGCTCTTGTGCTTACCACCCCAAACAAACTGTGGTACTTTGCTATTTGGATTGCCAACACATTCAAACTAAGGCCTTATGAAGGACTGGAAAACTGGCTTTGGTGGAATGAATTGAAGGACGAATTGAAAAATACGGGGTTTGAAATCACCGAGAGGCACGGTATTCACCTTTTTCCATTTGTACATCCTTTGCTTTATCCACTTTTAAATTTTTTCCATCAATTTAGAAAGGGGCTTGGACCACTGATGGTAAATATGGCTGTAAAATGCCGAAAATAAATTTGAAAGTGAAGATTCTCTGTGCCATTATCCCGCTTTTAGGTTTTATTTTTGGATGTAATCAGGTTTTTCAGCATACCAATAATGAAATCCCGGTGGGATTTTGTGACGTTGAAAATGAATGTGATGGATTTGAAATCAGCAGTACCAAAAACACAGAGCGTGCTTTTTCAGGAAATTTTTCTGTTAGACTCAATAAAGATATACCCGTTTCACTTGTTTTTAAATATACCGGTGTAAAAAGTGATGATGTGTTTCAGTTGAGCGTGTGGAAATGGGGGGAGGCGCAGGGTAGTATTGTCTTTTACGACAAATCTGAAAATGCTTCTTACCAACTCGAAAGCCGTATTGTTAAAGAAAAAAACGGTTGGCAGCAATTGCAGGCGTTTATGTATTTCCCACCTTTTATTAAAGATAGCGAAGCCAAGTTTTTTCTTTACAACCCTGAGCAGCAGCCGGTATGGTTTGATGATTTTAAAGTTACAAAACTCAAGACGGAAGTTTTTCCACAATACAGTGATGTTGATCATCTTGAAATCTACATGGACACTGAAGCAATGGGGCAATTGAAGCGCAATCGTGTATTGCTTGCCAAAAACAGTATGCAGTATGAATTGAAAGATAAATGGGTAAATGGGGAACTTACCATTGAGTACGAGCCGGTTAAGGCCAAAATCCGTCTAAAAGGCGACCGCATGTCAAACATCATGGGTGAAAAGTGGTCGTTGCGCATTGAGCTGTGTGGAAAAAACAAATGGAAAGATTTTGGTAAGTTTTCCATCCATCGCCCTGAATTTCGTTCGTTTATTAAAGAGTGGCTCATGCGGAAATTCTTCAAAAAAGAAAGTGTGTTTATTACAAACTATGGTTTTGTTCCCGTTTCGCTAAATGACAAAAGCTTGGGTATATACGCCTATGAGGAGCACATGACAAAATCTCTTTTGAAAAAGCAGGGCAGGGTAGGGGCGGTCATCATAAAAATGGACGACAAGCCCTTTTGGGATGCAGAAAGCAGGGGTGAGACCGATCGCAAACCAGCGATAATGGCTGCAGAGATTGAAGTGTTTGGCAATAGAAATAAAACTGATAATGCACAGTTTGAAAAGGCGAAAAAATTGCTTGACAGTTTCAGGAATATGGAAAAAGGAGCCAGCGAAATTTTCGATGTAGCGCAAACAGCCAAATACTATGCATTATGCGATGTATTGGGTGCTTACCATGGTAATTTCTGGATAAACGAGCGTTGGTGGTTCAATCCAGAAGAAGAAAAGCTGGAGCCTATCGGGCATGACGGCTACGGAATGGGTGAATTCACATGGCTCAATGCCCCATTTTTTGGCTATGCCGAAACAGATACCGTTTTCGTCAACGATTACAGTTTAGCAATCACATTAAATTTATTTAATGACCCTATTTTTACCGAAAAGTATTTGAAAGCATTAGAAAAATATGCTAAGAAGGGTTTTGTTGAGCAAATTTTAGCTGAAAATAATGACAGCATAGCGCATTATGAAGAATTGCTCAAAAGGGAGTATCCATACTATCAATACAATGCAAGTGGTTTGCAAGAAAATGCGAAAGCAATAAGGTATCACCTTGAAAAATACAAGAAAAGGTTTGTTGATGCATTTCCTGTATTTGTTTACCGTTAAGAATAGTTTATGATTTTTAAAAAAGATAAAAGAATCATTCTTGCAGGCGGTGTTTTTTTACTCACTTTACTTACCTATTTATCATCGCTAAACAATCCATTTATTTGTTATGATGACTATAGCTTTATTATAGATAACCAGTTAGTTAATGAATTTAACCTAAAGGAATTATTTACATCATTTAGCTCCGGGCATTATCATCCTGTTACGTTGTTGAGCTACGCAATGAATCATGCCTTTTTTGGTTTAAATCCGGTGAGTTTTCATACTACGTCACTGTTGTTGCATTTGCTTAATGTGCTATTGGTTTTTTGGCTTGTTTTTAAAATCTCAGGAAAGCCATCAATCGCTACTATCACAGCGCTATTGGTTGCAGTTCACCCCATGAATGTGGAGTCGGTGAGTTGGGCTGCTGCACGCAGTTCGGTACTGTACCCC
>NVWW01000162.1 GCA_002746335.1 Flavobacteriales bacterium
CCTCGTGTCAACTGTGGTGCCGTTGCAAGTTGATATCCGATAAGTCTCCGAACTGAGCATGCTGGTTAGCCCTTGCTTCTCTCCGGGAGTCGTCAACGTAAAGATAACTGTTCCGGTACTGCCGGCAACAGTAGGAGCTGGTATATCAAAAGCCTGTGAAGTCGCCAAATTTGGACAGTTTGTAACACAACCCTGCTGCGCATAAGCGATTGAGGTTAGAAATAGAACAGCCAAAATGAAGGCACCCTTTTTTAAATAGCTAAATAGTTTCATGTGAGTTATATTTATTAATTATGGGTTTGTTTGTTTTTAATTTCAATAAAATAAAAAGCATTAGAAATTTAACTGATGATTGCTCAAAACTAAGAAGACAAACCGCCTATTGTCAAGCTTTTGAAGACATTTGGGGTGAACGCGGCATTATTTGGGGTGAACACGGCATTACCTGGTGCTAACACCAATCAAAAATCTGAGAGATAAATAAAAAATGAGGGGGTTGGTTACTTATTTTACAAGGATAGTTGCTTTTTCACTGTTGCCAACTCATCTCTATATGTTTGTCCGACAGAAATTTTACGGCCTTCAATTTTTACCGATTCGGTATTAATGGCGGTAATCTTATCGATTCTTACAATGTAGGATCTGTGAATTCGAATAAATTCTTGCGGGACAGGTAATTTCTTGTAAATAGAATTCATAGTATCTCTGATAAGCTCCGCTTTCTTGTTAGTTACTACTTCTACATAGTTGTCAGATGCCTGAATCCAAAGTATTTTTTTCGAATCAATTTTTACCAGGGTAGTAGGCGTTTTCACTACCAGGAATTTTGTCCGTTTCATCTTGTTCAGCAGTAAAACCATCAATTCCCGAACTACGTCTTTGTTGTAAGTCAATATTCTAATCTTGAAAAATGCATAAACAGCCCCAATAGCGGCCATCAGGCATAACAGTTTGAGCCATGCTGTTTCCCAAAATGGGGGGGCAATTGAAAAATTAATTGTTGCCGGTGATGTACTTTGATAGCCGTCTTCATTTATAGCTTTCACCAAAAAAACATAATCGCCATGTGGTAGTGTAGTGTATTGAACGGATGTAATGTCGGTATAGCTCCACATACTATCAACTCCTTGCATTTTATAAGCGTATTGCAGTTTATTAGGGTTTTTATAGGACAATCCGATGTAACTGATCACAACGCGATTTTGATCGTAATCCAATTTGTATTGATCCAGAATAGCGGTATCTTTTTCTGCGATATTTACCTTTGTTATGTAAATTGGTGGTAATGAAGTATTTGGTTTAGCTTTTTGGGGATTAAAAAATGTCAGACCCTTATTGGTGGCTACCCAAATTTCATCTCCTATCTTGGTAACTTGATTAACCTCATTGGATGCCAGTCCATCCAGGGTGGTGATGGTTTCTATTTCATAATGAAACCGTCCGTAATTAACGAAGGTGATTTTATTTAATCCTTTGTCAGTAGAAAGCCAGATGGCATTTTTGTCAATGAAGATATGATTAACATTATCGCTTGTCAGCCCGTTACTGCTATTGATTTGACGGACAGTATCGTTATCTAAAAATATTATTCCAGCTCCTCTTGTGGCTACGCACAACATATTACTGGGGGTCTCAGCAATGTCGGTAACCCTGGTTTTAAACAATTTATTTTTGTTCCCAAGGAAGATCCATTGATTGTTATCCAACTTGCCGAGTCCTTGTAAAGTGCCAATCCAAAGATCACCGTTGCTATCATCATACAAAGCGCTAATACGAGTTCCAATTTCTTTTAAGTCAATTGGGTGAACCCATTCCTTTTTTATCAGCTTTCTGATTCCCCTCATTCCTCCTGTCCATATACTGCTGTCCTTTCTTTTGATAATGTCATAGGTAGCAATCGAATTCAATGTAACTGAACCCTTAAGGCTCTTGGTGTTGAAAAAATAATAGCTGACTCCACTTGTACCGACATGTAACAAATTATCTGCCTGATCAAAAAACAAGGCGTTAATATAGGAGGGGGTTGGAAGATTCAGGCTTGTCTTAATTTCATGGATCAACCTATCATTGACGCCATACAACGTGCCTTTATCAATTCCTGCAAAAACGGTATTTCTTCCATCTGATGTTACACTGCTAAATCTATCATCAGGCAGTCCAGTGCTTTTGCTGAAAGTTAAAAATTCATTAGATGGAATATAATAAACACCGTTCTCAAGGGTAGTGAACCAATATCCCCCCTCAGCATCGTTCATAACAGATGTGACCGACAATCCCTTTAAATAGGTTCTTGCTGGCTTAGAAAAAATTCCATTTTCGTAAAACAAGACGCCCCCCTCAAAGGTGCCCAACCAGACATTCTCATTTTTATCTTCCATTAACGAAATGGCATTATGTTCGAAGGAGTACTTGGAAAAATCAGTTGAATCGCGAACTTCTATCAGTTCTTCCATCAAAGCAAACAGAATAACATTGTTTCTGTATTTTATACATCGTGCATTTTTGTCACTTGCAGACCTGTGAATATCAATTATAAAATCATCAGGTTGAATGCTTAATATGTCTTGCAGTTCCAGTTCACCGTACATGGACAAAAGCACCTTCGATGAATCTATTTGAACAATTTGATACCCATCTGTTTCGCTGTTATTGTATTGGGTTATTTTTCCTGCTTTAGAGACTTTGAAATACCCTTGTCCGTAAACACTTATATAAACATTATCCTCCCCATCTACATAAAATGAACTTTTGTAAAGGATTTTGAAATGTTTTTGCAACTCATCGTTGTACTTATATTGATAAATGTTGTTTTTGTGGTAATAAGCCAATTTTCCAGAATATGTTGCGAACCATATTCTGCCTTTGTAATCTTCAAAGATGTTAAATACGGTCATGTCGGGTAAGCCGTCTTTTAAAGAGAAATTTTGGAACTTATATCCGTCAAATCTTGCAACTCCCATATCAGTGGCAAACCAGATATACCCCTTAGAATCCTGCATAGCATGGTAGACTTCTGAACTGGGTAAGCCGTCTTCTGCTGTGTAATGCCTGAAAATGGGTTGGGGGTGTTGGGAGAAGGAAAGGGTTGAAAATAGAATCGTTGAAAGAAAGGTGATTAGGAAGCATTTATTTTTTGACCGGTTTCCCATATAGCTACAAAAGAAAGGTATTTGAGATAGTTGGTTAAATTACTCAGGCAAACCACCTGTAAATGTAGCAGGTGGTCTCCGCTTCAATAAAACGAATGTTTTCTTATCCCCAAAAATAAATCTTCAGGCACGCTTCAAGCATGTCTCGTTTTTTACCTGATACTTTGTCACATTACCCCCCATTTTGCCCCCAAAAAAATAAAAATCCCTTTAAAGATCTGTAAATAAAGGAATTTAGGTTTGTTTTAGTACCCCCGCCAGGACTCGAACCTGGATCTAGAGTTTAGGAAACTCTCATTCTATCCCTTGAACTACGGGGGCGGTGAATTTACGATTGATTATTTTAGACTAATGATTGAAAAAATGGCTGCAAAGTTATATTTTACTGAAATACTTTCGGATTTGGCTCCTTCGTAAGAAGCTTGTATTTTCTGATGTCAATGTTGCTGTTTTCAAATACTGATTCGGTGAATTGAAGAGGCAGTTGATTTAACTCAAGCATTATCTTTTCCAATTCGCTGCCTTTTTTGAGCACGAGTAACCCTGCGGGATATGTTTTTATTGCCATATCAATTCTTTTCACAAGCAAATTTATTGATTGTTTACCGTCATTGATAATGACATTTTTCTGCCCTAAGCCAGAGCGCAGTGCATAAAACCAAGTGTTTTCCCAACCGTCAAAATCAATAATAAGAGCGCTGTTTTCGCTCACATTGTTTTTGATGATTTGCGCGGCTTCAAGCGTTGATTTGTCTTTCAATCGGGGAATCATGGTTATCCCTTTTGTGTTGTAAACATAGCTTAACCCTACAGTAGTAATTGTTATGGCAACGAACAGCTTCTTTCTGTAATTAAAAACTTCCGAACCGAAGTAAGAGAAAAAAGGCAAGCTCAAAACCACTAAAGTCCCTGTAAATCGATGTTGATTTAAGAGCGAGCCATTAAATGATTTTATTAAAAACACAATAAGAACAACAAAAAGCGGAAGTAGCCAATGGAATTGTGTGTCGTGCTCTTGTCTGTTTTTTATGATTTTTGTGATGTATTTCAGAATGAAAAAAGCAGTGATTGGTCCCACACATAATAGCCACGAAAAAGGGAAATACCAACCTTTTCGCAACCATCCTTCAAAATCAAGATTTTGATTCGCGGGTTCAGCAGCATTTAAAATAGGTGCGTAGGGATGTAATAAATGGCCTGTTTCCTGCCAGGTGTGCCATGTCCAAATAAAAGGGAAAACCGAGGCAAGCAAAGCAAAAACAAAAGCGCTTTTCCAACTTTTTCTCCATAAAACCACAACAAAAAATAAAGCCATCAACAGCCACGCTTCATAGCGAAATCCGGCAGCAATTGTTATAGCCAGTCCGCTCAATAAAGCAAATGATATTTTGTTTTCTGAAAGTGATTTTGAAATCCAATTCATAGAAAGAATGACGAAAAACAAAAAAGGTGTTCCTGCCAATGCCTGAAAACTGTTGCGAAACAGCACAGGAGAAATCACCAACAAAACAGTAGCAAAAAAGGCCCCTTTTGCATCAAACTCTCTTTTGGTAAAATGATAAAAAGGAAAAATACTCGCACAGGAAAACAAAATATTTACCAGTTTGGGTGTAATGATGTGGTCTTTGTAAAGCCAAAGCGCAATACCGTTCAAATAAAAATGAAACGGCCCCCAAACGCTATTCGTTATCCAATGAGGGTTTTCGAGCCATTGCAACGAAAGAAAAATGCGACTTACAGCATCGCAATCAACGGTTTGTGCAAAAGGAAGTAGAATTATTTTGACGGTAAGCGCAGCAAAAAACAACAACCATAAATTGCGCTGCTCATGTGACAAGAAAAGTGTCATTTTCTTCCCAGCTTTTCTGTCTGGGCTTCAATGGTTTCGTCATCAATTTTTTGAAATAGCAGCTCCGGAGGGTTGATTTGATGGCCTTCAAGTAATTGAACCATGGGAAAAGAAAACATTTTTGGCCAATGCAATTTGCTATTTACATTGAGTATTTTTCTAATTTTTATGGCAGTATTGGGCAAAAATGGATAAGACATAATAGAGATTATTACTACAATATTGATGGAGAATAATAAAATTCGCCCTATTTCCTTTTTTTGCGTTTCTTTATCCATCTTCCAAGGTTCTTTATCTGCTAAGTATTTATTGCCTATTCGGGCAAGTTCCATTGTTTTTGATAAAGCATCCCTAAATTGGAATTCTTCTATTCTTTTTTGTACTTCGAAAAAGATATTTGAAATTTTAGCTAATGCAAAATCTTCTTCTTCGTTAGAACGTTTAAAACTATCAAAAGGAATTTCCCCGTCAAAGTATTTATGAATTAAAACAACAACTCGATTCACAAAATTTCCCAAAATAGCGACCAATTCATTATTTACCCGTGCCTGATAATCTTGCCAGGTAAACTCGCTGTCTCGTGTTTCAGGAAAAATAGAGCAGAGCACGTAGCGCAATTCATCTTTTTTGTCAGGGAAATCCTGTAAATACTCGTGTAGCCATACAGCATGGTTGCGTGAAGTGGAA
>NVWW01000027.1 GCA_002746335.1 Flavobacteriales bacterium
CAATAGTGATCCTACGTTTCCACCGGTGACATATAGCGCTGTAGCTGCATCATCTTGATTGATTTGCAACTGACTTGTAGGTGCTACGGTCCCGATGCCTACGTTGCCTCCCCGAAAAATTCCGGAATACCGTGTTCCGCCAGTTATTGCTGAGATGTCTACATTGAGGCCTATATGTATGCCACCCGTTGGCACAAAACCGCCATCACTGAGATTTATATCCACACCGGTTAGGTTGCCGGTTTGCCCAGCGCTGGTTAGATCACCGTCAATAAACAGCCATGTTTTGGTAGTGGCGTCACCCGTTTTATTGAAGTCTATCTCAACATTGATAGTAGCGGGTGGGGCGATTCCATCATCATTAATGCCTACTGCCTGAGGAACCCCTGACTTTATTATGCCAAAAGTAAATATCGCGACTGTTACAGCAAGTTTTATCTTGCGTAATAAGTGAACTTCAATAAAGGTTCCGCAAACATTACAATTTACTAAACCTACTGACTCAGTTCCTGTTGTTTTTTGCCTCAATACCAATAATTTCATAAACAACTTTAAGTTCGTTTTTGATTTTATTTATGTTGGTTGATAGATGCCTGTTTTCATCCCGTATTTCAATATTATTTTTTTTCAGATAATCTACTTGTTTTTTCATCGTGTTGATCATTTTCTGCTGTTCTTTTATAGCTTCCATTAACACGGGAATCAAATGGCTGTACTCTACCGATTTATATCCTTCAATATCTGTTTTTACCAGTTCCGGAATTACTTTTTCTACTTCCTGAGCAATTACTCCTATTTGCCAGCCGGCATCAAAATTCTTTTCCGGAAAGTCATGTGTTTTCCATTTGTATTTCACTCCGCGTAATTGCTCAATTTTCTCCAGGGAATTTTCCAAATCTATGATGTCTTGTTTCATCCGGAAATCGGATGTTTCATTGATGCCGTTGGTTTTTAAACGTCCATTGACTTCTAATTTTTGTGTTGGGGCAGTGGTTCCAATACCTACGTTGCCACCTGATACGACTCGCAAACGCTCTGTGTTATTTGTGTAAATTGCAAAGTCCTGCACATCGGTTGTTCCCAAAAAATTAGTGCCTACTGTGGTTCCTATATTACCACTGAGTGACCAGGCATTTAATGCTCCATCAGCTCCGGTTGGCCCGGCAATTCCGGCAGAACCCTGCGGTCCCGTAGGCCCTATCGAACCATTCGTTCCGGCAGAACCCTGTGGTCCCGTAGGTCCTATTGAGCCGTTCGTTCCGGCAGAACCCTGTGGCCCCGTAGGCCCTATCGATCCATTCGTTCCAGCAAGACCGGTTGGACCAGTTGATCCTTGTATGCCCTGAACTCCCGTAGTACCTGTAAGCCCAGCGGTTCCTTGTGGCCCGGTTGGCCCTGCAGGGCCAACAGAGGTGCTGCCCATGGGCCGCCATTTACTTCCATCAAAATAATAGAAAGTGCTGTCTGTTGTTTGGTAGATCAACAGGCCGGTTGCCGGAGTGGGAAAGCTTAAATTTACTGTAGTGCTGTCCGTTCGAGGAACAAGAACTCCTTTGTCTGTTGCTACTAAGTCGAGTATGGCTGACGAATCGGGTGTCAATGTGCCTATTCCTACATTATTCTGGGCCTGTATTGTTAGCTGTGTCCAATCAAATAATGTGACAATAATTATTAAGATTGAAAAAAAAGTTCCTCTGTTCATCATTTTTAGTTAATGTGTTGCTCTAAATCGTATTTTAAAAGTTTTAAAAGAAAAACGCAACTCTCTACAGATAAGTGGAGTTTAGTTTTCAAGCAAGATATTTATCGCCTCTTTAGCCTTAAGAAACATTACAACTACAATGGTGTCTAATAGGAAGAGTGATCTATATTTCTTCTGCTTATCCAATAACTCACCACTAAAGCTCATACTATTTAAGCTACTATAATGTTACAAACTTACGATAGAAGTTTGTGAAAAGGTAAAAAAGTGCGTGGACAAAGCGTAGACAAAAAGGTTTGTGCGTTGAATTTTAAGCAGTTTATTATCGGTTAGATAACCTAAGTAAGCACCAATAATTTATCAAAGTCAGTTAAACATAAAATGACTTGTTGTCGGTTATGTTTTTCGTAAGAATTGAACCAAATTACCGTGTCGTTTTAAACCGAATTTTTTTCTCAATCGGTAACGATTTTTTCTCACACTTTCCGGGGTTATGTTTAGYACTTCGGCTATGTGTTTTGTTGATAATTCCGATACGATAAGAGAGCAAAGCCGTTTTTCAGACTTGGTAAGTTTCGGGAATTTTTTTTCCAGCTTATTCAGAAGTGATTGATGTATTTCTTCAATACGCATTTCCAGATCTCTTCTATCGTTATCCAGGTAGAGGTTGTGTTTGATGGCATTAGAGACTTCGCGCATTTCATCTGTGCTTTGATGCTGGCTTGAAATATTCCTCAATGTTTCTTTCAGYGTTCTTAAAAAYTCGTTCTTTTCTTTGATTCTAACAGCAAAGCTTTCCAATTCCCTGGTTTTARATGTAAGTTCTTCCTGGGTTTGCTGCTTTTCRATACGRGTTTTATATAAAGTKTTTTTYARTTTTATGACTGTTATACCRCCYARCAAGACRATGAGYACGATGCTCAAGAYAAGYARTTGCTGCCKGRATYCCTTYAGCWGGTTTTCCTGCAWKAGTAACTGCTTTTCYTGYTKAGYTGTCAGYARCTCCTGYTCYTTTTTTTCGGTTTYATAYCTTATGCGCATTTCRCTYAGYTGTTTGAGTTGGTTTTYCCTTRCRAGGGAATCCTTTATCATGTTRSACARTTCCATATATKSYAAWGCMTCWTCTAYATGCCCACTTTCTTTTGAAATTTTGTACATTGATKCATAWATGTCYRCARTAAGYCTCGATRCCATWRTRCTWTTTGMCATRTTRAGYGCTTYGTTGCAAAAAACCATSGATTTCTCGTAATTTTTTCCAGATGCATATATGGCTTCTCCTATTCCCTGTAAAGTGCTGGCCTGGCCTGCYTGRTCATTCAATTGTTGTCTGATYTTCAACGCYTTWTTYAATTCACTTATTCCCGCTTGATGATTTCCAAGTTCTACATATACGGTTCCACGATTATTATAGAGTGTTGCAATATGTCGTTGATGATTAAGTTCCTTGTACGTGTTAAAAGCATTATTATAATAAGATAAGGCCTTCTTTAGTTTGCCTTTAGCATAAAAGTAGCTGCCCATGTTGGCGTAACACCTTGCAATGCCTTCTTTATTATCTATCTCTTGATTTATTTGGAGCGCTTTTTGCAGATAATACATCGCCTCGGTAAGGTCTTGTTGTCCCCAATAAAATGCAAACAAGTTGTTGTATGAGAACGACTGTCCATATTTATCTCCCGACCCTTCTCTTATTTCAAGGCCTTTGAGCAAGTATGCGAGCGCTAATGAATCATCTTCCAACTCAATATAAGTGAGGCCCAAATAATCGTAGGAATTACCGAGCGCTTTCAGGTCATGTGGAATAGTGTTTATTTTTATGGCTTCTTTAAAGTACTTAACGGACATATTGTATTTTCCCATGTGCCAATAGGAAATTCCAATGTTATTGATACTTTGAGAAATGACGTGATCCATATCGCCTGACCGGGCTATCTGTGTTGCTTTCAAAGCATATTGTAAGGCCTCTTTAGTATCTCTTGTATGCAGGTGATCTGAAATTCTGTTATAGATTCTTACGCGGCAGGTGTCCGTATTACAGTTTTTAGCAACATGAACCAGGCTGTCTTTTATTTCGGCAGCTCCAATGTTTGCTATTGTACAGCATGACAATGCTAATGCCGAAATAATAATGTACTTGTTCATGTTTGCAATATAACTAAATTCCAATGCACTCCGAAATAGCTTTCGGAGACTGGTAAATCTTCTTTTTTATAGAATGCAGTAAGTAGTTGGAATTATTCGTTTCAATCCTTTTCTTTTCTCCTCACATTATACACCGCCCTTGCCTCTGCTACTATTTCATCGCTGCCCTCGTGGTAAGCCCACATTTTGGTTGCGATGATGCGGTTGCCACTTCGCATGATTTCGCCTTCTACAATCAGATTTTCGGGTTTTGTGCCGCGCAGGTAATCAATTCGGATGTCAATGGTTGACATTTTATCTTCGTAAGAGGTCATCGTGGTCATGCCTGCTGCTCCACCTACTGAATCCATCGCAGCGCCTATCACTCCGCCATGCCATCGCTTTGCTCTCGGATCGCCCAGTAACTCTTCCCGATAGGGGATGAGCATTTTGGCGTAACCGTCTTTGATATCAAGTAATTTCCATCCCAAAAATTTGTTGAATGGGATGACTTCTTCTATTATGTTGGTATAGAGTTCTTTTGGTGCTTGCATGGTAAAAAAGTTTAAAGTTTCGGGTTTCGAGTTTAAAGTTCATAGTCATTCAATTGTCAGCTGTCAAATATGAACTTGCAATCTTATCTTTGTTAAAGGTGCGGTAAACATATAGCAATTGCGCGAAACCTGAAATGGCCAATGCGAAATTCAGCAAAAAATACCACCAGAATGTGTCCATGCTTGAATAAATCATCATGGATGAACTCAGCATAGACGCTCCTGTGATGCAAGTTCCCAGACCTATCAAACCGCTGATGATGCCACAAATTTTGATGAAAATATTCATTTTGATGATTTGACCATCTTCTTGTTCGGGTTCCCAGATATCCAAAATTCCGGATTGTTGCACATAGGTTTTGAAGGTGATAAGCCGATAGGTTTTGGCAAGGTAGATAGATGAAAGAATAATTATCGCAAGCAAACTTGCTAAAATGAAGGCTTCTTCGTCATAAAAAGAAGAGAACCTCGCTTGGTCAAGCGCGTAAACACCAACCCCAATCAAAATCAAGTTGAGCACAATAGATAAAATTCCGCAAGTTTTGGTGAGTTTCATTTTTTGTATTTTTCTGTGACTTGGCTCCACTCTCTTTCAGTGACGGAAACGTTGTTTTTAAAATAGTATTTTCCTCCCCAGTCGGCTACCACTTTGCGGTAAATATCCTGCTTTTCATCTTCAACAATAATGAGGTCGGTAATTGTTTTATTGCCCTTGCGGTAAATTTCTTCGGTTAAGCCGGGAGGATATTGTTTTTGTTCAGCGCTTTTATCGCTTGAGGTTTGTTGTTTTTCAATTGTTTCGGTTGTTTTTTCGGGTCTTTGCTCTGCTTCCAATTTAGCTTTTGCTTTTAGGTAGGCGGCTTTTTTCTTTTCGTATTCTTCTTGCTCTTTTTGTGCGGCTAACTCTTCTTCTTTTTTGCGTGCTTCTTCTTCGGCAGCTTTTAGTTTTGCTTCTTCTATATTCTTCCGCACAAGTTCTTCCTGTTTCTTTTTCTCGGTTTCTTCAGCCGTTTTTTGGGTGGCTAACTCTTCTTCTTTTTTTCTGGCTTCATCTTCCGCTTTTTTTTGCGCAAGTTCTTCTTGCTGTTGCTTTTCTTCCAACGCTTTTTTTGCTGTCTCTTCTAATTGCCGCTGCCGTTCTTCTTCGGCTTTTCTTATGGCTTCTTCCTCCGTTTTTTTACGTGCTAATTCTTCTTGTTTTCTTTTCAGTTCTTCTTGCCGCTTTTTTTCTACATCCTGCAATTGCAACTGCCGCTGCCTCTCTTTTTTTTCCACTTCTTCCTGTTCGGATTTCAACCGGGCTTCTTCTTCTTCAGCGGCTTTAAAAGCAGCAGTTTCCAGTGCCAGCAGCTCTTCTTCGTTTTCTTGTTTTTCTTCTAATTCTGCTTTCAGTGAATCCACTTTTTCTTGTATTTCATCAAAATATTGCACATCGAAAATAAACTTGAATTGCGTGGTGTCATAAATGATTTTACCGATTGGTTTGTCCAAAACTTCATCATCTAATCCTTGTATTTCTCGAAAAAGAGAAACATCTAATCCGCCAAATTCGTAGCCGAAAGAAGCATCTGCCGGGGGAATACTGGATGCAATGATTTCCACATACTTACTTCGGTAGCCTCTTTTTGAGAAAACCATAAAATAGTTTTGTTGGAGCGGAAGTTTGTACAAAAACCGACCGTTTTTGGCAGTCATCAAGTGGTCAATTTCTTCGCCTTCGCTGATGAAAGCGATTTTCACGTTTTCGAGCTTTTCTTTGTCTTCGTGTACCTTGCCCTGTAGCCGAAGCACATCTTTTTGGGCAGCAATTTCAATACAAAAGGCAAAAGAAAAAAGGCAAAACAGAATATATGCAAATGAAAATTTCATTCTGAAAATTGTAACAAAACACACAAAAAGCAGTAAAATTGACTTAAATGCGAATATACAATTCCCATACCGCAAAACTTGTTTCTCTTTTCATCGCATTTTTCTTTGCTAACTTGTGTTTCAGCCAGTCGAACATAGAAAAAGGATTAAGCGCAAGCAAAATTGTTCCAAATGTTTTTACGCCTAATGGTGATGGCATCAACGATGTTTTGTACGTAAATGCCAATGGAAACGAAAGCTATCAGCTTTCTGTGTTTAACCGTTCTGGGCAAGTAGTTTTTACTGCCGAAGCGCCCGAAATTGAATGGTACGGGCGGACTTTTGCAGGCACCGAAGTTCCGCAAGGCACTTATTTTTATGTTTTGGAACTTACCAAAACAGGAGGTAATACCACCAGCGAAGCGGGGCACATTACTGTGATTAGATAATTTTTAAACCTTGCTTGTTTTCCCCACCTTTGTATCAACATTTATTTTCCGATGTCGCAAAAAATCTTTTCAGCAAATGAATACATTGATGGTGTCCTCGCCTGCAACCGAGCCATTTTAAGCCAGGCGATTACCCTAATTGAAAGTTCGTTGCCCGAACATCAGCAACTGGCGGAAGTAATCATTGAAAAATGCCTGCCTCACTCGGGGAATTCAATCAGGGTAGGGATTACAGGTGTGCCTGGTGTGGGGAAAAGCACCTTCATCGAATCATTGGGCAAGCATTTGACATCGAATAAAAAGAAATTAGCCGTGCTGGCTGTTGACCCTAGCAGTGAGAAGAATAAGGGCAGTATTTTGGGCGACAAAACCCGCATGGAGCAACTTGCCAGTGATGCCAATGCGTATATACGCCCTTCGCCTTCAAGAGGCTCATTGGGTGGGGTGGCGAGCGCTACTCGTCAAGCCATCATTCTTTGCGAGGCCGCTGGTTTTGATACAATTTTTGTGGAAACGGTAGGGGTAGGGCAGTCCGAAACGGCTGTACATTCGATGGTAGATTTTTTCCTGTTGCTGATGTTGGCTGGCGCTGGTGATGAGTTGCAGGGCATCAAACGAGGCGTGGTGGAAATGGCAGATTTATTTGTAATAAACAAAGCCGATGGCGATAATATTGAAAAATGCAAACAGGCTAAAAACCAACTGAAAAATGCGCTACACCTGTTTCCTGCAAAAGAAAACGGCTGGCAGCCAAAGGTGGAAACGTGTTCGGCATTGACTCATGATGGGATTGAAAAGGCATGGCAAATGGTTGAAGAACACCGGCAACTGACTAAAAGCAACGGGTTTTTTGCTAAAAACCGACAGCAGCAGGCAAAACAATGGATGTATGAAGCGGTTGATGATGCGCTGAAAAAGAACTTCTATTCCAACTCAAAGACAAAGGCAGAATTGCAAAAATTAGAAGCGGCTGTTTTAAATGGGGAAATTAGCGCTGTTGCTGCGGCAAAACAGATTATTCCTTAGCTGTCTAATTATGAATTGATTACAAACAAAACGAATAAAAACAGCGCAATCATTCGTAAATTCGTACAGATTAGTTATTCGATAATCCAATCAAAACATCCTTCGGACTTCTTTTTTCAGGTAGTTAATGGCAACATGTGTGGGTAGGGCTCCCACTTCAGAAATCATGGTGAAAATGGTTTTGCTGAGTTCAAGCCCTGTGGCTTTGTCCCTCATTTTGCTGGCTGCAATGTTCACTAATCGTATCATTTCTTCTTTGGCATTTTTCACCAGTTCCCAGGCCCCATTTGAAATGTAAATCTGTTGCGCCATATTGTGCTCATATTCTTGTCTGATGGTTTTAGTCAGTTCGGATTGCAGAGCTTTGGCGCTCATCCCGGGCTTATTCATCCGCATCAGCATACTTTCGGGAGAAACCCTTTCGAGAAATAAAATCATGCGCTCGTATGCTTGCAGGCGGACTGGAAGCGTATATTGCTGATTACCTTTACGGGATTCGTACCTGCGTTTTTTCTCTTCGTTTTCAAAAAACTTTTTAACAATTAGGTAAGCAACCAGCACAACAAGCCCTGCTGGGATGGCTATTTTCAAAATATCGAATATGATTTCAGTAGTGTTCATTGTCAATCTTCGCCTCCAAATATCGTATTTTTTTCAAATTTATTGCTTGATGATGGCAATTACAGGATACAAAATGAATTAAAAGAACGAAGAACATTAAACTTTGAACCTTGAACTTTCTTAGTTTTGCTCTTCATTTTTTCGAATGAAAGAACTGCTTTCAGATAGAATAAACAACCTCAGCGAGTCGCAAACCATTGCCATGAGCCGCRTGAGCCGTGAGTTGCAGGCACAGGGGATTGATGTGATTTCGCTAAGTGCGGGCGAACCCGATTTCGACACGCCAGATTTTATTAAACAAGTTGCCAAGCAGGCTATTGACGATAACTACTCGCATTACATGCCCGTTCCTGGTTACTTAGATTTGTGCGAAGGCATTTGCGAAAAATTCAAAAGAGATAACAATTTGGAGTATTCACCTCAGCAAATTGTGGTTTCAACRGGAGCCAAACACACGATAGCCAATGCTTGTCTTTGTTTGCTCAATGATGGTGATGAAGCACTCATCCCCGCRCCATATTGGGTCACTTAYGTGGAACAGGTGAAACTCGCTGGTGCGAAACCTGTGATTATTTCAGCTTCAATAGAAGCGGATTTTAAAATTACTCCTGAACAACTCGAAGAAAGCATTACTGAAAAAACCAAATTGCTCATTTTTAGTTCGCCTTGCAACCCCAGCGGCAGCATCTATTCAGAAGAAGAATTGAAAGCATTGGCAGAAGTTATTGCCAAACACCCGACTCTTTTCGTTATTGCCGATGAAATTTACGARCACATCAATTTTGTAGGAAAGCACGCCAGCATCGGGCAATTTATTTACGATCAAACGATTACCGTAAATGGCGTTTCCAAGGGTTTTGCCATGACGGGCTGGCGTATTGGTTACATGGGCGCGCCAAAATGGATTGCTGCTGCCTGTAATAAGCTACAGGGGCAGTTCACTTCAGGGGCGAGTAGCATTGCGCAGCGGGCAGCACTGGCTGCTGTGAAAGCAGACCCATCCGTAACTTCGAAAATGCTGGCTGCTTTCCGAAAAAGAAAGGATTTAGTGCTCGAATTATTGAAAGACATTCCAGACATCAGATTCAACGAGCCGCAAGGGGCATTTTACGTGTTTCCCGATGTATCGGTTTATTTTGGGAAAAGCGATGGCGAAACAACAATCAATAATGCCACTGATTTGTGCATGTATTTGCTTAACAAGGCTAATGTGGGGCTGGTAACGGGCGAAGCGTTTGGCTCACCCAACAATATTCGGTTGTCATATTCAACTTCAGAACAAAAACTGATAGAAGCAATAAGGCGCGTGAAAGAAGCGTTGGCAGAATTGAAATAAAATCTTGACGTACTTTTGTAATTAAGGGAACCTCTAATAATTCATTCGCATCAAAATTTTCATAGTTTTTTAAAGACAAAGAAAATTTTTGAAACACTATCGGGATAATGTAAGGAAATTTGATGCTGTATTTGGAAAACTATGAAAACCCAATGGGACCAAAGATAATAGACAACCTGACTGCGTTATATTTTTTATGAAATAGCTTAGGCTATTCCAAAAAAATATGCCTTGCATCTTATCTGTTATCTTTGTTTTTTGAAAGAAATGAATTATTAGAGATCCCCTTTAGTGACTTTGTCGCTTAAACTCATCTTTTGACTTCACAAGAACTCAATAACATCTTCGAATCCTTTAGCCATTTAAAAGCGCTCATCATTGGTGATGTGATGGTAGATGCCTACCTATGGGGCAATGTAGATCGTATCTCACCCGAAGCGCCTGTGCCGGTGGTTTCTGTGACGAAAAAAGAGCATCGCTTAGGCGGAGCGGCAAATGTGGTCCTCAATGTGCAGGCATTGGGTGCTACCCCGATTGTCTGCTCGGTAATTGGCAACGATGAAAACGGGCAACTCTTTCTGGATTTGCTGAAAAAAAGAAACCTTTCATCGAAAGGAATCATTCAAAGCGAGAGTCGTAAAACAACAGTGAAAACCCGTGTGATTGGTGGCAACCAGCAAATGCTGCGGGTTGATCAGGAAATTGAAGAGGAAATCACATTAGATGAAGCCAATCAGCTTTTTGAAAGGATCAGCGAAATCATTTCAAAAGAAAACATTGATGTTATTATTTTTCAGGATTACGACAAGGGAATTATCACTTCGGATTTGATTGAAAAAGTGGCTGGATTTGCCAAATTAAACAACATCCCCGTTGCCGCTGACCCGAAAAAGAAGAATTTTCTGAATTACAAAGGCATTAGCCTTTTCAAGCCCAATTTGAAAGAATTAAAAGAGGGACTTAATGTTGATTTAGACATTGGAAATGAAAATGAATTCCATGAAGCAATCGAAAAATTCAAGCAGCAGCAGGGTATTGAAGCCGTAATGGTAACGCTTTCATCAAAAGGCATTTTTGTGAGTAATGCAGAATCACAAATCGTTATTCCTGCTCATCCCCGCGATGTAGCTGATGTTTCAGGAGCAGGCGACACAGTGATTAGCGTTGCTGCGCTTTGCCTTGCGCTGAATTTGCCTTCTGTTTTTACTGCAAAGCTTGCCAATCTTGCAGGCGGTCAGGTTTGTGAGAAAGTAGGTGTTGTTCCTATTGATCAAGAGCTATTGAAAAAGGAAGCTACTCAATTGCTTTCCGAATAATGTCTTCTGTGGTAACACCATACAACCAATCTTCCAGCAAAAAGCAGCAAGTTGCCGAAATGTTCGACAACATAGCGCCAAGGTATGATTTTTTGAATCATTTTCTTTCGTTAGGAATTGACATTTTGTGGAGAAAAAAGGCTATTCGGCTGTTGAAAAAACACCGGCCAAAAACTATTCTTGACATTGCTACGGGCACAGGCGATTTTGCCATCGAAGCGTTAAAATTAAATCCAGAAAAGGTTACAGGGATTGATATTTCTGAAAAAATGCTGGAAGTGGGCATAGAAAAAATAAGTAAAAAGGGATTATCTGAAAAAATACACTTACAAAAAGCCGATTCAGAAAACTTGCCTTTTGAAGAAAATTTTTTTGATGCCATAACTGCTGGCTTTGGCGTGCGCAATTTCGAAAATCTTGAAAAAGGATTGTCAGAAATGTACCGTGTTTTGAGGGAAAACGGAATGGTTGTTATTCTTGAATTTTCACAACCCGATCAATTTCCCATCAAGCAATTCTATAATTTTTACTTCTTCAAATTGCTTCCGGCAATCGGCAAAATCATTTCAAAAGATAGCCGCGCCTACACCTATCTGCCTGAATCGGTCAGTGCCTTTCCATACGGAAATCAATTTTTAAACGTTATGCAAAAAACTGGTTTCCATGAATTAAAATACTACCCCTTGAGTTTTGGGGTTGCGTCCATTTATATTGGCAGGAAGGGCAAACACCCAGTAGGTGTTTGAGCTAGCATGTGCGCAATCCGCGAATAACCAAGTTAAAATAAATTGATTATTTTGTAACAAACCCTATGCACCGTTTTCGCTACTTTTGAGCCAAATTCTACCCCTTAAATTATTAATGTGAACTGTTATTCGGCCATATTGGGTTGGCTTTTTGCAGCATTTTTTGTTTGCGAAATACAAGCACAAAACGAAAAGGTATTGAATTTGCAGCATTTTGACCGCAAGTGGTACCATTTCGGTTTTTCTCTTGGTGTGAATACAGGTGATTTCGGTCTGAAACACGACCTGAATCCCGATGATTATGACACTACAAAAACGTTGGTGGGCTTAGAGGTGAAAAAGCAGAGCGGATTTAATCTGGGAATTGTATCGGAGCTGCATTTCTTGCAGCCTTATTGGAGCTTGCGGTTTGTGCCAGCTCTTTCTTTTTCACAGCGTAATTTAGAGTACCGTTTTTTGGAAGATGGAGGAGAGGTTAAGCTACGAACCAAGCCCATAGAATCCACTTACTTGGTGTTTCCATTGCTCATAAAATACCGCTCGGAGCGGCACAACAATTTCGCGGCTTATATTTTGGGTGGAGCTAATTACAGCTTGGATTTGGCTTCACAACACAAGGTAGACAACTCCATCAATGTCAATGATGAAATCGTGGTTAAAATCAAGCAGCACAGCTTCAATGCCGAGGTGGGTTTCGGGTTTGATTTTTTTCTGAAATATTTCAAATTCTCATCCGAAATTAAATACAGCATTGGGATGCACGATGTTTCCATTGACGACAACACCATTTTTTCTGATCCCATTCAGAGTTTGCGTCCTAAAATGCTGGTTATTTCGCTGAATTTTGAGGGTTAGGATCTTTTAAACTCTCCACAAACCACCCCAGCAGCTACTGCGATATTGAGTGATTCTGCTTTGCCAAAAGAAGGAATCGAAATTTGATAATCTGCCAATGTTAGCACATCCTTTGAAATTCCATGTGACTCGCTGCCCAAAATAACAAGTCCTTTTTTGGTAATGGCTTGTTCGTAAATGCTTTTTCCTTTTAAGGTACAGGCATATACGTAAACCGATGCGGTCTTGGAGACCGAATTGGTTTTAAGCCAGTCAACCAAATTAACATAATGAACACTCACCCGAAAAACCGAACCCATTGTGGCCTGCACTACCTTAGGGTTGTACAAATCCACCGAGTTTTCAGAGCAGATGATGTTTTCGATGCCAAACCAATCAGCCGTGCGGATGATGGTTCCTAAATTACCGGGGTCACTGATGCCATCCAAAACAAGTGTGAGTCTATTTTTTAGAGTAGAAAAATCAGGCAATTCCTGCTTTTTTTGACGGACCACCGCCAGTGTTTCATTGGGCGTTTTCAGTCCACTAATGTGCTCTAATTCTTTTTCTGAAATTCCACTAATTTCAAACTTTGAATTTTGTCCCAATAAAATCGGAATGAACTTTGAACAATCAGTCGAATAAACCGAATGAATTTCAAAATCAGAATCAATTGCCTCTTGCACTATCTTTATTCCTTCTACCAAAAACATCCCGTGTAGGTCGCGGCACTTTTTTTGCTGTAACGAGCGGATGAGTTTGATTTGGTTCTTGCTTAACATGAAAAGGCCAATTTTGTAGCTTTGGCACAAATTTAGCAATCCGCTTTGAAAGGGAATGTTTTCCATACCATAGTATTTTCATCGCTCATCATTCTTTCCTGCAACCCAGCAAAGCACATCACCGAAGGCGAGCACTTACTCGTTCGTTCCGAAATCAAATTCGTGAAGGAGCACAAAGCACAACGGAAAAAGGAAAAGGAGCAATTGAAGCAAAAAATTGCGGAGGTGAAAGCCGAAGCGAAAAAGAAAATGGCTGAAGAAGATGACAAATTCAAACGAAAAAAAATCAAAACCCGGACGAAAGTTGAGGTAAGCAAACTCAAACGCAAGCCCAAAAAACCTGATGAAGAAGAACTGGCTGCTATCATCAAGCAAAAGCCCAATCGAAAAACGCTGGGGATGTTTCGCTTTCATCTGCGGATGTACAATTTCGGCAGAAACGACACTTCGGGCGTGCGTCACTGGTTCAAGGAGGTGGCTGGCGAAGAACCTTTTTTGCTCAATGACGAGCTCACACAAAAATCCACACGCCAGCTCAAACTTTTCCTGAAAAATAAGGGCTACTTCAAAAGTGCAGTGACGGACACCACCGTTTTCAACGGAAAAAAAGCAGAAGTTTATTACCATGTTGAAACCGGAATCCCGTATCGCATTGGCAAAATCACCTTTTCAATCACTGATGAAAAGATCTTTAAGCCACTCAAACGAGCCAACCGTAAAACGCTGATTAAGGCAGGCAGCAATTACGATGTGGATATGTTTCAGAATGAACGTGAACGACTCGCAAAAGAAATGCAAAATCAGGGCTATTATGAGTTTTCCAAAGAATACGTGTATTTTGAAATGGATAGTGCACTCAATGATTACAAAGTGGAGGCGAAGGAAATCATCAAAAACCCTGTGAGAAAAACAAAGATAAACGGCAAAGACACGCTGGTGGAGAGTAAGCACGAGATATGGTTCATCAATGACGTGTATATCAATACCAATTATGACCCCAAAAACCTCGTTAAGCCGCAAGGGTTTACACTCAACCACAAAGAGTTCCACTTTGTTGACGCTGCGGATATGCAATTTCGCCCCGATGTGCTGCTCAAAGCCATTTTTATCAAAAAAGGAGACATTTACAGGGGAAGGCACATTACCTACACGCACAATCGGCTGGCCGCCTTAAAGACATTCAAATTCATCAATATCAATTTTAAAAAAACGGATGATGGCAGCGGAAAAAACCTGCTCGATTGCTTTATTGACCTCACACCTACACCCAAGCAATCGCTCACTTTTGAAACTGAAGGCACCAATAAATCGGGTAATTTGGGCATTGCTGGCAATTTGGTTTATCGCAACAATAACTCCTTTAAAGGAGCTGAAGTATTCCAATTTAAGCTGAGCGGTGGCATTGAAGCACAGCAAACACTTGCCGTAGATGTGGAAAACGAGCCGGTGTTTGCCACCGAAGATATCCGATACAATCCTTTCAATACGTTGGAGTTTGGCGGGGAAATGGGCCTGTTCATCCCGCGATTTTGGTTGCCATCGAGAAAAAAGTTTTTTCCCCGTTTGATGCGTCCGAAAACCGACATCAGCACATCTTACAATTTTCAGAAACGCCCGGATTTCACCCGAAACATTGCGAGCATTGCCTATCATTATTCTTGGAACACTTCCCGTTTTCACGGGCATGCGTTCACGCCAGTTGACGTCAGTACGGTTAAGATTGAAAAGAGCAAGGCCTTTCAAGATACATTGGATGAACTCAATAACCCATTTCTCGCTAATAGTTACACCGACCACCTCATTCTTTCCGGAAGGTATTATTATACATTTAATAACCAGGATTTGAACAAGCCCTTCAAAAACCACGAGTATTTCAGGGCGGGAATTGAAGGTGCAGGTAATACCTTTAGGGGGATTCATCAATTGACTAAAGCTGAAAAAGACCCTACAACAGGAAGTTATACGATAGGTGGTATTCCATACTCCCAATACATCAAAGCAGATGCAGATTTGCGGCTATATAAAATCATAAACAAGTGGAGTAAAATGGTGTATCGGCTGTACGCTGGGGTSGGTGTTCCGCTGGCCAATTTCAACGTGCTGCCGTTTGAGAAGAGTTTTTTTGCCGGGGGGTCCAATGATATNAGAGGTTGGACGGCACGTACACTAGGGCCTGGTTCRTATTTTGACGCTTCTTCTTCTACGGTGGATAAAATTGGYGAYATTAAATTGCAAGGCAACATGGAGTACCGTTTTGATGTTTTTAAATTACTGAAAGGAGCTGCTTTTGTCGATTTRGGCAACATTTGGCTGATCGAAAAAGACGATGGGCGTACAGGTGGTGAATTCGATCTCAACCGGTTTTATAATGAAATTGCCGTAGCCGCTGGTCTGGGCATGCGGCTTGATGTGAGTTTTTTCATCATTCGGTTAGACATGGGAGTTCCCATGAGAGACCCCTCTTTGCCCACAGGYGAACGCTGGATTTTTGAAAAAAAACCCAMCCACAATGCCTATCTTCAATCAATAGACGAGRGTAAATACAAGCCAAGSCCTGTTTGGAATTTGGGCATTGGGTATCCKTTYTRAAAKYKWAYWAWYRGSGNSWTAACCTGCATTTCAATAACAGGATGTGAAGACATCTTTATTATAAAGAACAAGAAATTATCGAGTAAAGAACCAATCATTTCTCAAATAATACTGTGTCTTTTCCTCAATATTCATGCGTGTCAACGAGCATTTGTTGTGAAATTATTTGCTGAGGCAATTTCAATCATTTGTCAGTATCCCATTATGTATTAATTTTGCTTTCCGTTTTAAGTAAAACCTAAAAAACAAAGCCATGTCAACAGCAGTTGCAACAAGTAAAATAGAAGAATTTTTGGGCGACAGCGCAGGAACCTTGCTTTCGCACCAATGTTCTACCATTCCTAAAGAGATGCTCCACTTGCCCGGCCCCGATTTTGTGGATAGGGTGGTAAAGGACTCGAATAGAAATCAGCAGGTTTTGCGCAACTTGAGCGCCATTTTTAACAACGGTCGTTTAGCACGTACGGGTTATGTTTCCATCCTTCCAGTTGACCAAGGGATTGAGCATTCTGCTGGCGCATCATTTGCTCCAAACCCTATTTATTTCGACCCCGAAAACATCATTAAATTGGCCATTGAAGGCGGTTGCAATGCGGTAGCTTCCACTTTTGGTGTGCTTGCTTCCTGCTCGCGGAAATACGCACACAAAATTCCGTTTATCGTAAAAATCAATCACAACGAGTTCCTTACTTATCCGAATACATTTGACCAAATCGAGTTTGGAAGTGTGGAAGAAGCGTGGAACATGGGCGCTGCGGCTATTGGAGCTACCATTTACTTCGGCTCGGAAGAGTCATCGCGTCAAATTGTGGAAGTTGCCGAAGCGTTTGAATATGCACACGAATTGGGTTTGCCCACCATTTTGTGGTGCTACCTGCGCAACAGCGATTTCAAAAAAGACGGAACGGATTACCATGCTGCTGCAGACATTACCGGGCAGGCCAATCACATCGGGGTGACCATTCAGGCAGACATTATTAAGCAGAAATTGCCAACAAACAATGGTGGCTATACAGCAATCAGTTTCGGCAAAACGCATAAAAAGGTTTACGAAGAATTATCTTCAGACAACCCGATTGACCTGTGCCGATACCAATTGGCAAATTGCTACATGGGACGCTCAGGGCTCATTAATTCAGGAGGTGCATCAAGCGGTGCATCTGATTTGGCTGAAGCCGTAACTACTGCCGTGATTAACAAACGTGCAGGTGGAACCGGACTAATTTCAGGAAGAAAAGCGTTTCAACGCCCTATGGAAGAAGGTATCGGTCTGCTCAATGCCATTCAGGATGTATACCTTTCTGAAGAAATTACAATCGCTTAATTTATTTTTGCGATTAACAATTAACTAATAACTGCGATGTGAGTTGGTGGAAACGTTTAAAGCACGGCATTAGCACGCCTACAAAAGAGAAGAAAGAAACTCCCGAAGGGCTTTGGTACAATTGCCCTACCTGTAAAAATGTTGTTACCGCTGAGGAGCACACCACAAACCTTTGGGTGTGTAGTAGTTGTGATTATCACGATAAAATTGGATCAGCTGAATATTTTGAGGTATTGCTTGATAGTGGCAAATTCCGCGAGTTAAACCCCAGCCTTTCTTCTGCTGATCCGCTCGAATTTGAAGACACCAAAAAATACATCAATCGTTTAGCAGATTCACAGGAGAAAACAAAACTGCGTGATGCTATTCGTACGGTTTCAGGTAAAATTAACGAGGAAAAAGTAATGTTGGCCTGTATGGATTTTCGCTTCATAGGAGGTTCGATGGGCGCTGTGGTTGGTGAAAAGATTTCAAGAGCTATTGATTACTGCTTGCGTTACAATACACCCCTTATTATTATCTCAAAATCAGGCGGTGCTCGCATGATGGAAGCTGCCTATTCGTTGATGCAAATGGCAAAAACTTCTGCTAAACTTACCCTGCTTTCAAAGGCAAAAATCCCGTACATCTCAGTTTTGACTGACCCTACAACTGGAGGAGTTACCGCATCTTTCGCTATGCTTGGAGACTTGAATATTGCTGAACCTGGCGCGCTTATCGGCTTTGCAGGTCCGCGTGTGGTGAAAGAAACCATCGGAAAAGATCTACCCGAGGGATTCCAAACATCTGAATTCGTGCTTGAGCATGGTTTTCTGGATTTCATTGTGAAAAGAAGTGAGCTGAAAGAGAAAATTACGCTTGCGCTTACCATGTTTAGGAATTAATTGTTGTATATTCAATAGAAAGACGTACATTTGCAAATTCTAAAAAAGAAGGATAGAAAATGCGTTTAACAGCGGAAACAAAAAGAGAGATTTTTAAAAAACACGGAAGCTCTGAAAAAAATACGGGACATTCCGAAGCGCAAGTTGCGCTGTTTTCCCACCGAATTAACCACCTGACTGGTCACCTCAAAGCCAACCACAAGGATTTTGTAACTCAAAGGTCATTGATTAGGCTCGTAGGGAAAAGGCGAAGCTTGCTCGACTACCTCAAGCACAAAGACATTGAGCGTTATCGCACAATTATCAAAGAACTAAACCTCAGAAAATAAGCTGAAAAAGCACCCTAATTAATTATCGGGATGCTTTTTTAGTATTTAAAGAACTTAATTTTCAACTTAATACTTTTTTTATGTCACAAAATGCAATTGAACAAACGATTGATTTAGGTGATGGAAGGTCCATCACAATCGAAACAGGAAAACTCGCTACACAAGCTGATGGCTCTGTAGTAGTAAGAATGGGCGGCACCATGCTGCTCGCAACAGTGGTTTCTCAAAAAGAAGCCAGGGAAGGGTTTGATTATTTCCCCCTTTCGGTAGATTACCGCGAAAAATTCGCTGCAGCAGGAAGATTCCCCGGTGGATTTTTGAAAAGAGAAGCCCGTCCTTCAGATTACGAAGTGTTGGCTTCACGGCTCACTGACAGGGCCTTGCGCCCGCTTTTCCCAGATGATTACCAATCCGAAACGCAAGTGATCATTTACCTGCTTTCTCATGATAAAGAAACTATGCCCGATGCGCTTGCGTGTTTGGCAGCGTCTTCTGCGATTGCCGTTTCAGATATTCCATTCAATGGACCGGTTTCGGAAACTCGTGTTGCAAGGATTAATGGTGAATGGAAAATCAACCCACAGCTTTCGGAAACAAAAGATGCGGATATTGATTTGATTGTTGCCGCCACAGAACAGAACATTGTGATGGTAGAAGGCGAAATGAAAGAAGCATCGGAAGCAGAAATGATTGAAGCTATTAAATTCGCTCATGAATCTATCAAAATTCAGTGTAAAGCACAATTAGAATTGGCTGAAAAAGCAGGCGTTTCGAAAGAGAAACGCAAATATTCTCATGTTGAAAATGATGAATCCGTCTACGAAGCAATAAAAGCTGCTTGCTATGATAAATGCTATGAAGTAGCCAAAAAAGGCATGCCCAACAAGCATGAACGCTATGAAGCTTTCGCTGCAATTAAAGAAGAATACAAGTCAACTTTGAGCGAAGAAGATCTCGCAGAAAAAGGTAAATTTATCAGCCGCTACTTCCACGATGTGGAAAAAGAAGCAGTTCGTAGAGCAATTCTGGATGAAAAAATCCGGCTCGATGGACGGAAAAGCGATGAAATCCGACCGATTTGGAGCGAAGTAGATTACTTGCCCAGCACACATGGTTCGGCCATTTTTACAAGAGGAGAAACCCAGTCTTTGACTACTGTTACACTCGGCACCAAGCTTGATGAGCAAACCATTGACGGTGTTTTCATCGAAGGAAAAGAGAAATTCCTGTTGCATTACAACTTCCCGCCTTTTTCAACAGGTGAAGCAAAATTTTTAAGAGGAACAAGCCGCAGGGAAATAGGGCACGGTAATCTTGCTTACAGAGCTTTAAAACCAGTAATTCCCGAAGATTGTCCATACACACTTCGTGTAGTTTCCGATATTTTGGAATCTAACGGCTCGTCTTCGATGGCTACAGTTTGCGCGGGCTCTTTAGCGTTGATGGATGCTGGAATTCAAATCAAAAAACCCGTTACCGGAATCGCAATGGGATTGATTACCGATGCCGATGGTAAATACGCTGTGTTGTCTGATATTTTAGGAGACGAAGACCATTTGGGCGATATGGATTTCAAAGTGACTGGAACCCGTGATGGCATCACTGCCTGCCAGATGGACATCAAAATTGAAGGACTTTCTTACGAAGTTTTGGGGCAAGCCCTTGAACAAGCCAAGTTAGGACGTCTTCATATAATGGATGAAATAACCAAAACACTCGCTGAGCCAAGAGACGATTACAAACCGCACGCTCCGAGAATTGTTCAAATTACCATTCCGAAAGATTTTATTGGTGCGGTGATTGGGCCTGGTGGAAAAGTAATTCAAGAAATTCAGGCCACAACAGGAAGCACAATTATTATTGAAGAAGAAGGTGAATTTGGAATTGTAGATATTGCTGCCGATAATAAGGAATCCATTGATGCTGCATTGACCAGAATCAAAGCAATTACTACTATGCCTGAAATTGGTGAAGAATACATGGGAACGGTAAAATCAGTGTTGAATTTCGGAGCTTTTGTAGAAATACTTCCTGGAAAAGACGGCTTGTTGCACATTTCAGAAATTGACTGGAAGCGCATCGAGAATGTGAGCGATGTACTGAAAGAAGGTGACCAAGTAAAAGTGAAGCTGACAGAAATTGACCGAAAAACAGGTAAGCTCCGCCTTTCCCGAAAGGTATTGATGCCCCGGCCTGAACGGCAGGAAAAAGAGCCACAGCAATCATAATTTAAGCCCCGTTCTGGGGCTTTTTTATTTCCCGAAAAAAATGTTAAACAATAAGCCAACCTTTTTAGTTGGTTTACGTAACATTTATAGAAAACACGCGTTTAATTGTAAAGTTAATACAGAAAACACAGATGAGACAATTAAAAATAACCAAGCAAATTACCAACAGGGAAACCGCTTCGTTGGACAAATATTTGCAGGAAATCGGTAGGGAAAGTTTGATCTCTGCTGAAGAAGAAGTGAGTCTAGCCAAAAAAATTAAAGAGGGAGACCAAAAAGCATTGGATAAACTCGCAAAAGCCAATCTACGATTTGTGGTTTCTGTCGCAAAACAATACCAAAACCAAGGATTAACCCTTCCTGACTTGATTAACGAAGGGAATGTGGGGCTGATAAAAGCAGCCCAGCGCTTTGATGAAACGCGCGGATTTAAATTTATCTCCTATGCCGTGTGGTGGATACGACAGGCTATTTTGCAGGCATTAGCTGAACAAGCCAGAATTGTTCGGCTTCCACTCAACAAAATTGGCTCCATCAGCAAAATCAACAGAGCATTTTCTAATCTTGAACAAACTTACGAACGAGAACCTTCTGCCTATGAAATAGCAGAAAAGCTCGAAATGTCGCTTGATGATGTGAGGCACTCCATGAAAAACACCTCACGTCACGTTTCTATGGATGCACCGTTGCCAGGCACTGACGATGAGAACCGCAACATGTATGACATGATGGGCGAAGAAGATAGCCCCAACCCCGAAGCGGGATTGATGACCGAATCACTTCAGCGAGAAATTGAGCGTGCGCTTTGCACCCTCACTGCCCGAGAGGCTGATATCATCCGCTATTACTACGGATTGAATGCAAGAGAGCAGCTCACGCTGGAAGAAATTGGTGGAAAATTTGATTTGACCCGCGAGCGTGTTCGTCAAATCAAAGAAAAAGGAATTAGAAGATTGAAACACACTTCCCGAAGCAAATTGCTGAAAAACTACTTAGGATAAAACCAAGCTACCGATAAAATCGGGGTTATTTCTGTAGTTTTGCCGAAAATTTCTCATGAGCCATTTGGTTGCCCCCTCAATGCTTGCTTCTGACTTCGCCAATCTCGAAAGAGATGTGAAAATGGTGAATGAAAGTGAAGCTGACTGGTTCCACCTTGATGTGATGGACGGGGTTTTTGTACCCAATATTTCTTTCGGAATTCCTGTAATCTCAGCCATGAAGAGACATGCTGAAAAACCATTTGATGTGCATTTGATGATCGTCCAGCCCGAACGCTATATAAAGGAATTCAAAAATGCAGGAGCGGATATACTAACTGTGCATTACGAAGCAAGCACTCATCTTCATCGAACAATTCAGGCAATAAAATCCGAAGGTATGCAGGCAGGAGTAGCCATTAATCCACACACCCCCGTTGGTGTTTTAGACGACATTATTGAAGATGTGGATTTGGTATGTGTGATGAGCGTAAACCCAGGTTTTGGTGGGCAAAAGTTTATTGAAAAGACTTACTCAAAAGTGGAAAAACTACATAACATAATTGAATCGAGAAACGCTTCTGCAAAAATTGAAGTGGATGGCGGAGTTACCACTGAAAACGCCAAAAAACTCCTCGATTGTGGGGCTGAGGTATTGGTAGCCGGAAGTTTTGTTTTCAGTGCTGATAATCCTCCTCAAACCGTTTCGGATTTAAAGAATTGCCATTTGGTAAGTGCTTAGCACCAAATTCTTTCCTTTACAAAATCCTGTAGATAACCGTAATTCTCCGTTAATTTTCCATCCTTAGAAATGGTTGCCGCTTCAATCATCGAGTGGTTTTGTTGCAAAATATTCGGTATAACCTTTTCAATCAAATCATCTCCAAAACCTTCTGATGCATCTCTCGGTAACTCACAAGGTAGGTTGTCAACGGCCATTACGGTAATTGTTCCTTCTTGCATAAAATCTACTTCTTTTTCGGTTTCGGGGTGGTAACCGTAAAGTGGCTCTTCAATGGTAGATGAGCGTAGTGTGCATCCAATTGGCCCGTTGATGTCGCAACTGATATCTGCAACTACTTTTATATTGAATTCAGGAGATTTCATGTCCTCTTTTGAAAAGAAATGTGGTGCGCGTGAATCCCAATAATGGCCTGAAATGTATAAATCGGTCATTCTTGTGAAGCGGCTAAAAAGAGATTCATATTCATCGGGATGGTTGAAAAAATCATCTAAATCCCAAGGGCGGCCGTCTTTCGCTCTGCGGTAGTGGCGGGGAAAAAGTTGCGTATAAACCGGTTCATTAAAGGTGTGATTTAAATAAGCATCAGGCCATATTTTTTTGATTCCGGCTTTGTCAAGCGTTTCTATAGCTCCATTAGCTACCCTTCCGCTACCGGTAAGCGTAATTTTAATATTTGGCAGCTGGATTTTTGCCAACTCGCTTTCCATCTCTTTTCGGTCGAAACAATCATACGCAGGTTTCAAATCGTAAATTCCGAACTTTTTTCCGTAAGCCAACAAGCCATTGTAAGCCCCGACAATTCCCGCATACCGGCCAAAACCGATTACCCGAAATCCATCTTCTCCTCTTAAACATTCATAATCTATTAAACGAATGTCTCTTTTTATAATAGCTTGTAACAGGCCACGATTGTATGGTTGCTCTTTAATGACATGTGAAAAAAACAAGTAGGTTTTACCGGGAATTAATTGCTCAACGGGAACTTCCTTTACACCGAGCAGCACATCGCAATGGCTTAAATCGTCAATCACGGGAATGCCTTCGTTTTCATATTCTTTATTTGAAAAGCTTCTGGTTTCACTTTTCTGGACGAAAACTTCAAGCTCAGCGAATTTTTCAACCAATTGCTTGCACTGCTTTGGTGTTAGTGGCACTCTTCTGTCGGGCGGGACTTTCCCTTCTTTAATAATTCCAAATTTCATACTTGCAAGTTTAGCTGGCAAAGATAATCAGCCAATTCCGTATCTTTGTATAAAGTTCTTTGTAAGTAACAATTAGCACGATAACACATCATCTAATTTGCTAATTAAACTGGGGCCGACTGGTTTTGACAGCAAGATGAGCGGTTGTGCAAGCATGTCGGGCGTTGTGCATTTGCCTGTCAAATCAATGCTCAAGCCATTAATTGGCGACTATAACTACGCACTCGCGGCTTAATCCCTAAGGGAAAGAGCTTAATTCCAGTTCTGCTAGGCGGGACGGAACGAGTATCCCGCGCAATTGTAAGTCCTACGCTTTTGCCAGTATGGGGTATCATTTGCAAGGACTAATTCTATCAATGGTTCGATGGTAGAGTGAAATTTAGAACCTAAGTTGAAAGTAGGGTGTTTGTGTCCGGCTTTTGGTCGAAAATCAACCACAAACTAAGCATGTAGAAACCATAACGGTTCCTTGTTTGGACGAGGGTTCGAATCCCTCCGGCTCCACTACTACAAAAACTTCACACTGCTAGCAGCTTTGAAGGGRTTGGGGTTGGTGTAGCGCAGTGAAATTTCAATGCCGCCCCTTGTATTACTCGCTGCCGTAAGTTTGGAAACATTCACATCATACGTAATTCCGAGAGTGAAATTGGCGTATTCAACCATAAATGTTGGAATTATTGCATCGTTTACTCTGTAATAACCACCCAAAAGCACTGCTGTTTCTTTGAAAATGCCTGTTATACGGGATTCTTCTTTTACCCGAAAACGGAACATTGCACCTGCATTAATTTCCTGTGTGGCCCTTTGCCTTGCATAAAAAGCGGAAGGAAGTACGGCTAAGTTTGAGTTGCCGAGTCCGATAAAAGCGCCTCCGTGAATCAATAACTTCCCGTAAATTTTATCCAATTCATCAGAGTAAAACTTTTGTTTCGGACTGTTGATATGAAAAAATGCTGCGCCTAAGTTCACTTTCAGTTCGTTATTGGCCGCAAGATTTGATTCCTCCGTCACGTAGTTCCACGCCATTCCAACAGAAAAATCGCCATAGGTGTATGCYTCCAGGTTTTTTTCTCCTGAATTAAGCGAAGGGTCGAAAATCCCATTTTGAACCTGGTTGTCCCAAACCAGTTTGGAATTGTCAATACTGCGCTGCGCAAATCCACCTTGTAAACCCAGCGAAATCTTGTTGTCTTCATTCAACGATAAAATACTCGAAACCGAAAGGTTTACTTGCGTAAGCGATAAATTGGCGTCTCCCGCACGGTCGTTAAACACAACCAATCCTGCTCCAAGATAGCTCTTTTCCCACTTCTGTTTCAACAAAGGCATGTCAAACGATGCCAGCCCTGTTTTGTAGGGCGTACCGATGCTGCGCCACTGGTCTTTGTAGTTGATGAAGGCGCGCTGGTCTCCATTGAACGCTCCAGTCAGCGCGGGATTGATGAGCAGCGGGGTTTGATAAAATTGCGAAAAATGGATGTCCTGAGAAAGAGATGAAATCAGAAATACAAAGTACGCAAAAAAGAAAAATACGATATGTTCAACTAATCGTCTCATAAGTGAATTTTATCTAACCAATGTAACATTGCCTTTAATATCAATAGGATTACCGTCCATATAAGTTCCTTTCAAAAGATAAATAAATACTGCCCCATTCATTTCTTTGCCTCTGAATTTGCCATCCCATCCTTGATTAATGTTGGTGGTTTCAAATACTTTTTCTCCCCAGCGGTCGTAAATCACAAATTCCATTTCCTGAATGCCCATGCTACGTACGTAAAGCAGGTCGTTCTGCCCATCGCCATTGGGCGAAAAGATATTTGGTACAGTTACTACAAACGAAAGATTGACTTCGATGGTAACAGTAGCCGTATCCGCGCATCCGTTTGAATCAGCTACTGCAACAGTGTAAATAGTAGTTTTAGCAGGGCTGGCAACTGGATTTTGGCAAATGGTGCAGCTCAATGAACCGTCATCAGGGCTCCACACATAACTCACCCCCCCCGAACTTGAAAGCATAATGTCGTTGCCGTAGATGGTCGTGGTGTCGGGTGCGGCAGTTGCCGTTGGTGATGGATAAACCGTAATTGTTACTGAATCCGTTGAAGAGCCGCACGAGTTTGACACGATTACGGAATAAATAGTGGTTGCTGAAGTATTTATTGATATAGATGCGGACGTCTCGGTTGTATTCCAAAGATAACTCGTTCCTCCGCTTGCGGTTAGTGTCGTGGCAACAGACGCACATGCAGACACATTCCCAGTAATGGAAACAACAGGAAGCGCATTCACTGTAACTGCTGCCGAACCTGTCCCCGTGCAACCGTTGCCATCGGTTACTGTAACTGAATAAGATGTATCATTTAGCGGACTAACAGTAATGGATGAAGTAGTATCTGTTGTGCTCCACAAATAAGAAACTCCTCCGGAAGCTGTCAACGTGGTGTTGCTTCCTTCGCAAATATTCGTGTTTCCTGAAATATTTACGGAAACAGGCGTGGGTTCTGTGATGGTAACGCTGTCAACACCAATGCATCCGCCTAAACCAGTCACTTCAACAATATACGTTCCCGCAGTCAAGCCTGTTGCCGTTGAATCGGTTTGCCCGTCACTCCATAAATAAGTGTATGGCGTGATGCCACCGCTTGCAGAAGCAGTTGCCGTGCCATCACCTACCCCATTGCAAGAGATATTTGTTGAAGTTGTGCTTGCCGTTGTTGCCCCTCCAAGTGCGTTCACTGCATCCGATGCTGTTAAAGTACAATTATTGGCATCCGTGACGGTTACGCTATAATTCCCTGTCGAAAGTCCAGCGGCTACGGAATTTGTTTGCCCGTCACTCCATAAATAAGTGTATCCCGGTGTGCCTCCAGATGGCGTAACCAATGCCCAGCCGTTACTTAATCCGCAACTATTATAGGTTGTTGTTGTTGTTGCCGATAGTGCTGATGGCTCTGTTACCGTCACAGAAGCAATCATTGCACAACTGTTGGCATCGGTAACCGTTACGTTATAATTTCCGGTAATTAATCCCGTTGCTGTTGAATCGGGTTGCCCACCCGACCATAAATAGGTATAGGGTGTGGTACCGCTTGAAGCGCTTGCTGTTGCATTTCCATTGCTGCCACCATTGCAGGAAATGCCCGTTGCAGAAACCGTTATTGACGGGGTTCCAGTACCATTCACCAATACTGTTATTGAGTCGGTGCAGCTGCTGTTATCTGTTACCGTTACACTGTATGAACCAATGGATAATCCCGTGGCGGTTAAATCAGTTTGCCCATCCTGCCACAAATAAGTATATGGTGAAGTTCCTCCGCTTGTGGTTAGCGTAGCCGAACCATTGCTTACCCCACAGCTATCCGCTGTTGAGCTTGTCCCTAGTACAATAGCCGATGGCTGTGTTACTGTTACCGAGGCAATCATAGCGCAACTGTTGGAATCGGTGACCGTTACGTTGTAATTTCCGGCAATTAATCCCGATGCTGTTGAGTCGGTTTGCCCATTATTCCACAAATAAGAATAGGAAGATGTGCCGCCACCTGGTGTTGCAGTTGCCGAACCGCTCGAATCTCCGTTGCATGTGACATTTGTGGTGTTGGTAATGCTCACTGTTAAAGAAGTTGGTTCTGAAATAGTTATTGATGCAGAATCAATACACCCGTTGTTGTCGGTTACACTCAGCGTGTAATTGCCAGCGGTAAGCCCTGTAGCTGTTGAATCGGTCTGTCCGCCAGTCCACGAATAGGTGTAAGGTGATGTTCCCCCGCTGGGTGTAATGGTAGCCGAACCCGTTGAGTTCCCGTTACAATCTACTTGCGTGGAATCGGTAAATGCGAGCGATAATGCCGATGGCTCGGTGATGGTAACGCTTGCCAGTGTAACGCAAGTGTTATTATCAGTCACGGTAACTGTTAATGTGCCAGCGGGCAGTCCCGTTGCGGTGGAATCGGTTTGGGATGAACCATCACTCCACAAATAGGTGTAGGGCGCAGCCCCGCCAGAAGGCGTTACCGTGGCAATTCCCGAAGAATCCCCGTTGCAAACGTTGTGTGTCGTGTCGTTGATGGGTGCGGTTGGCCCCCCGACATTGCTGATGTTAACAGAAATGGAATCGGTGCAACTGTTACTGTCTGTAACTGTAACCGTGTAGGAAGCAGCGAACAATCCAGTCGCTGTGGAATCGGTTTGCGAGTTTGACCACAAATAAGTGTAAGGCGCGGTGACGCCAGAAGGTGTAACCGTTGCCGCACCGTTTGAAGCCCCGCAACTGGCATTTGTGGTGTCTGAGATGGTAAGTGTTAAGGCAGGGGGCTCTGTAATAGTCACCGAAATGGTTGTGGTGCATCCATTGTTGTCTGTTACTGTTACGGAATAATTTGCTGCTGCTAATCCCGTTGCTGTTGAATCGGTTTGACCGTTTGACCACAAATAAGTGTAAGGTGCATTGGAGCCAGAAGGCGTAACGGTTGCCCCACCGTTTGACCCCCCACAACTGGCATTGGTAGTATCGATAATAGAAAGCGAAAGGGCGGTCGGTTCGTTGATGGTGACCGAATCAATTGCAGTGCAGCCATTGGCATTTGTTACGGTGACAAAATAAGTTCCTGCAGACAATCCTGTTACGCTATTCAAATTAGAGGCGGAATTCATGGTGCTGTCTCCACTTGACCAAATGAAATTGTGGGAGATTGCTCCCCCCCCTGCGGTGGCAACCGTTGCACTGCCATCCGAGCCGCCATTGCAACTTGCATTATTATCCAAAGTCGTGGCTAAATTCAAAGCAGTTGGCTCTGTAACTGCAATGCTGTCGGTTTTTGCGCAGCCGTTGGCATCAGAAACTGTTACATAATAAGTGTTTGCTGATAAACCTGAAATACTGTTAGATGTATCTGTTGTTGCCATCAAGCTATCGCCTGTTGACCAAACATAATTGTAGGGTGTTAATCCAGCCACTACAGAGACCGAAGCCGCACCGTCCGAGCCGCCATTACAACTCACACTACTGTCTTGTGTCATCGTCAATGTAACATCTAACGGTTCAGTAATAGTTACACTATCAGTTTTCGTACATGCGTTATTATCAGTTGCTGTAATGTAATACGTTCCCGCAAGCAGCCCTGTTACGCTGTTTGAAGTTGCCGCAGTTGCCGTAGTGGTATCGCCTGTGGACCAGTAATAATTGTATGTTGAAATTCCGCCAGACAAGGTTAGCGTTGCTCCGCCATCACCATAGCCATTGCAACTTGCATTGCTGTCTGCCGTGGTGGTTAATACAATTGCTGAAGGTTCTGTTATTGTGATTGAAGTTGATACTGAACAACCATTGTTATCGGTTGCGGTTATTGTATAGGAAGTTGCAGAAAGTCCCGTTGCGGTGGAATCTGTCTGCCCGTTATTCCACAAATAAGAATAAGGTGATGTGCCGCCACTTGGTGTTGCAATTGCCAAACCGCTCGAATCCCCGTTGCAGGTAATATTTGTGGTATTGGTAATGCTCATTGTTAAAGGAGTTGGTTCTGAAATGGTTATTGATGCAGAATCAATGCAACCATTATTATCCGTTACAGAAATGGTGTAATTTCCAGCAGCAAGCCCAGTAGCTGTTGAATCAGTCTGTCCTCCAGTCCACGAATAGGCGTAAGGTGATGTTCCGCCAGATGGCGTAATGGTAGCCGACCCAGTTGGATTGCCATTGCAATCCACTTGTGTGGAAGCAGTAAATACAATGGTCAAAGCAGATGGTTCAGTAATGGTAACGCTTGCCAGTGTAACGCAAGTTCCATTATCAGTCACTGTAACTGTAAATGTGCCGGCAGGCAGTCCCGTTGCAGTGGAATCGGTTTGGGCTGAACCGTCATTCCATAAATAAGTATAAGGCGTAGCCCCTCCAGAAGGCGTTACGATGGCAATTCCTGCGGTGTCTCCGTTGCAAACGTTGTGTGTTGTGTCGGTGATGGATGCGGTTGGCCCACCAATGTTGCTGATGTTAATAGAAATGGAATCAGTGCAAGTGTTAGCGTCTGTAACTATAACCGTGTAAGAAGCTGCAGACAACCCTGTCGCTGTGGAATCGGTTTGCCCATTGTTCCATAGGTAAGTATAGGGAGAAGTGCTRCCYGAAGGCGTAACCGTTGCCGAACCGTTTGAACTTCCGCAACTGGCATTGGTGGTGTTGGTAATGGAAAGCGAAAGAGCGGTGGGTTCATTGATGGTAATAGAAGCAGTCGCTGTGCACCCGTTGATGTCCGTAGCTGTTACGGAATAACTTCCTGCCGCTAATCCCGTTGCTGTTGAATCGGTTTGTCCGTTATTCCATGAATAAGAATAAGGTGAAGTTCCGCCAGCAGGCGTTACTGTTGCATCGCCTGTTGAGTTGCCGTTGCAGAGCACATCAGTGGAATTGCTCATGCTAACAGATAATGCAGTTGCAGGTTGAGTGATAGTTGTACTTGCSGTTGTRGTRCAACTRTTATTATCCGTTAYRGTTACRGTATAGGYTGCTGCTGCCAGCCCTGTGGCTGTGGAGTCGGTTTGCCCGTTGCTCCAAAGGTAGGTGTAGGGTGTTGTGCCTCCTGAAGGTGTTACAACGGCTGTTCCATTACTACCCCCATTACAAGAAACATTCGTGTTGTCCGTAATGGCAGCAGTTAATATTGTCGGTTCGGTGAGGGTTACAGAGCACAAAACCGTGTCACCGTTAATGTCTGTTACTTTCACTGTATAAGTTGCTGCACATAATCCAGTTGCGATCGAATCTGTTTGGGCACTACCGTCATCCCATAAATAGGTATAAGGAGGTGCCCCGGGAGAAGCTGTAACAGTTGCTGTTCCATCACAAACTCCACTGCAACTTATATTGGTTGAATCAGTGATGGCACACGTTGGTTGTGGTGTTATATTCTGACATGGACACGGCATAAAACTTTGCCTGAGCGCTACCTCAGTCGAATCCATCACATAATTGGCAATGCCCAGGTAGGCAATATCACCTGCAGAGGCTTCATCAGGGAAACAGCATTCAGTATCCAAAAAGAAATTAATGAATGCATCGGCCCCTACCGTCTTAACGGTTGCCTGATCACTAATATCCGCAAAAGTAAGCACGAAGGCACCATTGAGATACAAACTGAATGAATCAGTGACACAATCGCGTGTAAACACTGCATAAGCCCACTGGTTTACAGTAAAAGGAGCGGCAGAAGCCACTGTTTCGTTCCAAAAATTAAAGAACCCATCTAATGTGTACATTCCTTCATCACATGTGTTATTTGACCAATCAATAAGCCGTTTCCATGACGACAAATTCTCTAACCTGAGGTACATCTCAATGGTGTAGTCGCATCCCAAAAAGTTACTGTTTCCCCCATCATCAAATTTAACTCCGCAATTTTCATCAAAGTGATAGATGTCCTGAACTCCACAAGCGCCAGAAGATTCAGTGGTAAAATCATAGGTTGTTAAAAAACCCGAAAGTGATGGTTGCCCTACTCCGTAGCAGTCCTCTGTTAATGGAGTTGCATTGCCGTTAAACTCATTTAAGTTGTTCGAGCCACAAAAATATTGGTAGAGGGTATTAGGAGGACCACCAGTGGGAGTTCCTGCACCAGAGCAGGGAGCGCCCATGGCATAAGTTTTTGCAACTGGGTTTAACAGCCATAACATCAAAATAATAAATGAATAGTTGATAAAAACCAAATAGGATCCTGATTTGAAATTGTCCATATTTGCTTAGTTAAAGTAATTCAGGTTCAGCAAAATTCATGATAAAAGTAATAAATTTATGGTATTCAGCTAATTTGAAGTAAAAGTAAATGACTTTTATTTTTCGCTGAAATTGAATAAATTGGCGAGGTGATAAAAACACTTTTGGTTGCTATTTTTTATCCATTCTTCCCTGATGTGTTTGCCCAAAAAAATGAAGATTATAATTTATAGCCTTTTATGCTTAGTCGTTGCTTATTTTTTGTCAATTTTAATTCGTTCCGTCACTTTATACAGCGATTTCAAAACCGAATCGCGCGAATGGAAGGGTAACATAATGCAGCCCGATGAGCTGCTCGGCTATAAGCCTGCACCAAATTCATTTGGATTTCAGAAAACCCCCGTTGGAGAAGGCACCCCTGTACATTTTGATGAATTGGGGTTTCGCGTTCCACTTGAATATATCTTTAGCGGCAATTTCCGCCCGTTGATTTTATCGCTGGGCTGTTCGTTCACTTTTGGCGATGCTTGTCTTGCGGAAGAAACGTTTTCATACCTTATCGCAAAAGAATTAAATGGAACTGTTCACAATGCAGGCGTTTCGGGCTACGGACTTGCCCAAATGCTCTCTCGTGCCAGAGAATTCATTCCAAAATACCAGCCCGATTATGTTGTTGTGCAATATTCCCCGTGGTTGGCGGTGCGGGCGTCAAAAATGTATGCTCCTGTCCAGTATTTTTACGTGCCTACGCCTTATTTTGCTGTTGTAAACGACAGTATTCAGATTATCTCACCACCTTTCACAGTGTTGGTTAGGGGGAACAGTTTTTCAGAAAAGCAAATTCCCGATTATTTTACTTTTTTCAAGGAAATATGCTTGCCTATGATGCCTTATTACGATTACCATGTTACGGTAACAAGAATGAAATTGTTTTTCGGATTGATTCCAGAGCCATTGGAAGATTATCAGCAGATTGAAACATTTGCTTTCGATGATCTACTTCGGATTTGCGAAAAACATGGCGCAAAAATGATTTTGCTGGTTATTAGCAATGAATTAAATGCAAACAAAATAACCCAGGCAGGTCGAGGCGAATCTATTACTATTGCCAATGCAGATTATGCGTTATATCAAAATCTTACAATCAAAACACAGGAAGAATACAACAGGGTTTACGGTCTCTGGAAAGGCAATCCGCCTATATTGGTTGACCGACATCCCAACCCTGTTTCGCACCAAATTATTTCAGGTGAGATTTTGAAAGCGATTGAAAAATTGAATAGTGAAAACAATTAAGAGATGAACCGAAGACAAACAATAAAAACATTGGCTGCTTTAAGTGGGGGAATTGCTATGTCACCCCAAATCAAAGCACTTGAGCTTTTACTTAATGATGAGCTAAAGAAATCTGATTTTGGTAATGATTTCCTGTGGGGCGTTGCTACTGCCGCCTACCAGATTGAGGGCGCACGAAACGAAGACGGCAAAAGCGATTCGGTTTGGGACACGTTTTCGCATACAAAGGGTAAAATCAAAACAGGTGAAAATGCAGATGTGACTTGCGATTTTTATCATCGCTACGAGTCAGATTTGGAAATACTACGTCAGTTGAATTTTGATGTATTTCGCTTTTCGCTGGCGTGGTCGAGAATAATCCCCACAGGAATCGGTAAGCCCAATCAAAAAGGCATTGATTTCTATCACAAGGTTATTGATACATGCTTAGAAAAAGGCATGCAGCCTTGGGTAACACTCTATCACTGGGATTTACCGCAAACTTTAGAAGACAAAGGTGGCTGGCGCAACAGAGATATTATCAATTGGTTTGGCGAGTACGTTGATGTGTGCACCCGTGCTTTTGGCGATAAAGTAAAAAATTGGATGGTGTTTAATGAGCCGGTGGCGTTTACAGTTTTGGGGTATTTGCTGGGTATTCACGCACCAGGAGAAAAGTGGTTTCAGAATTTTTTTCCTGCTATGCACCATACAACTATGTGCCACGGTGTTGGTGGCAATATCATCAGAAAAAATGTGAAAAACGCTTATATAGGAAGCACCTTTTCTTGCTCTTCAGCTCATCCCGCAAGAAGAAATAAAAAGGATGAAAAGGTTGCAGCCAAGCTCGATGCACTGCTCAACCGGCTTTATATTGAGCCTGTTTTGGGCATGGGCTACCCAGTAGATGGATGGAAGCTTCTTGCTAAGGTGGAGAAATACATAAAAGATGGCGATGAGCAACAACTGAAATTCGATTTTGATTTCATTGGTATTCAGAATTACACGCGCATTATCGCCAAATATTCACCATTTATTCCTTTTTTGTGGGGAAATCAAATTCACCCGAAAAAACGAGATGTGCAAATGACCGAAATGGAATGGGAAGTTTATCCCGAAGGCATTTACGAGCAATTAAAAAAGTTTGCAGCTTATGACGGTGTGAAAAAAATCATCGTTACCGAAAACGGCTCTGCTTTTCCAGATAAGTTGGAAGATAATCGAGTACATGATGAAAAACGTGTGAATTTTTACAAGGATTACTTAAAACAGGTTTTGCGCGCCAAAAAAGAAGGCGTGCCTGTTGATGGCTATTTGTGCTGGACTATGATGGATAACTTTGAGTGGGCAGAGGGCTACAAACCGCGATTCGGGTTGGTGTATGTGGATTATGAAACGCAAAGACGAATCGTAAAAGACAGTGGTTACTGGTGGAGAGACTTTTTAAATCAATAGATTTTTTCCTGTCATTTTTTTCTGTTTTCTGCCATATTTTCACTAAAATTTTCAATTAACTGACAATATTTCATGGTGTGTCAGTTGCAACAAATTTTTTTTACTTTTTTTTGTTTTTTATATAAAACCAATATAATCAATTAGTTATGTGCCTTGTTTTTGAGAAAAGTTATGCGTGCATACTATCTGACACTGACACGAGTGGCACAAAAATCGCAGTAGGGGCGGCAGGAATTAATTAATTAAATGTTTAACCCCAAAAAACTATCAATTATGGAAGACACATTCAAAAAACTGCTTTACGCAGGAGTAGGTTTGGCTGCAGATGCCACCGAAAAAATCGAAAAAGAAGTCAACAAACTCGTTGAAAAAGGCAAGACGTCTGACAGCGAAGCAAAAAAAGTAATTGACGATTTTATCGCCAAAACCGAAGAACAAACCGGTGAATTTGAAAACAAATTCAACGAAATCATCGAAAAATTCGGTTACGCGAAAAACACCGAAGTTGCCGAGTTGCGTAAAAAGCTCGAAATTTTGGAAACAAAGGCAGCTAAAACAGCAACTGCCACTGCTGCGCCAAAAGTAGCAACTGCAAAGGCCTAAATGGAGAGATACCCGCACCCTGCTTAGGTCGGGTATCTTTCTTTTTTATTAATGAATGTCTAACTTTAAAATTTATCAATCATGGAAGACACATTTAAAAGATTACTCTATGCAGGAGTAGGGTTGGCTGCAGAAGCCACCGAAAAAGTTCAAAAGGAAATTGACAAGCTCGTTGAAAAGGGGCAGGTTTCCGATTTAGAAGGGAAGAAAATTGTGGATGATTTCCTCGAAAAAACTGAAGACAAAAGAAAAGAATTCGAAAGCAAATTCAACGAATTTGTTGAGAAGCACGGTTACTCTAAAAATTCAGAAGTTGCCGAGCTTCGCAAAAGAATTGACGCTTTGGACGCCAAGTTGGCGAAAAAATAATCAGTTCTCAAAAAGTAATAGTAAAATGCCTTCTCAGTAAATGAGAGGGCATTTTTCGTTTTATCCGTACTTAATTGAATTGTTTTACTTTTGGCACTTACCCACATTTGTTGATAACATCTGTGAATAAGTGTTAAAAGTAAAAGTCTTATGCAATGCCTATAGGCCAAACATTAAGAAACCTCAACCGTACCCGCGAAATCATCCAAGTGCTCGTGAAATATGGTTTTGAGGACATTGTGGCCAATTCCACCCTTCGCAATTTCGTGCCGGAAAAAAAGCGACTCACCTGGCTGCGTAAAGACAAGCCCGTGTTGCAATATACCCGCTGGGAGCGCATTCGCATGGCAGCGGAAGAACTTGGCCCCACTTTTATCAAACTGGCGCAGGTACTCAGTATTCGGCCTGACATCATCCCTGAACCGTTAATTAAGGAGTTTGAAAAACTACAGGATAAAGTCACGCCTTTTGAATATGAAAAGGTACGGGAAATCATCCGGTCGGAGACCAAACAGGAAATCGAAGAATTGTTTGATGAATTTAACGAAAAACCTTTAGCTTCAGCATCAATTGGGCAAGTGCATCGTGCAAAGCTGAAAACAGGAGAAGAAGTAGTAGTGAAAATTCAGCGGCCAGGTGTGGCCGATGTGGTGGAGCGTGATTTGGCAATTTTAAAAGAAGCTGTTAGTCGAGCTGAACGTTATTTGAAAAAGCAAGGCATGCTCAATCCAAAGGATGTCGTGCGTGCTTTCGATCGCAGCATTACGAAGGAACTTGACTACAAAAACGAAGGCCGCAACATCGAGAAATTCAGAAATTTCTATAAAAATTACCGCAATTTCTACATACCTAAGGCTTATCGTGACATCTCTACCCAAAAAGTGCTCGTAATTGAATTCGCTGATGGCTGCAAAATCAATGATACTACACAACTGCGGGCATGGGGGCTCGATCCTCGCAAAATTGCCGAAAACGGTATGGGGATTTACCTCACACAAATTTTCGAGTACGGCTATTTTCATGCAGATCCTCATCCCGGTAATGTTTTCGTGCGAAAAGACGCAGTGATTTGCCTGATTGACTTTGGTATGACCGGACGGTTGATGCAAAAAGATAAATACGCTTTTGCCAACATTTTCATCGCTATGTCGCAGCAGGATCCTAAGCGCATGGCCAATGCTATGAAAAAGCTTTCGATTTCTGATGAAATTGAGGATATGCGCGCTTTTCAATACGATTTGAATGAGCTCATTGAAGATTTTGTTGATTTAGACGTGAGCGAAGCAAGCATTGCTGATATGACATTGAGCTTGCAGAAAATCATGTATGATTACCGCATTATTGTCCCGCCAAGCATCTTCCTTATTTTCAGGGCGTTTGCCATTTTGGAAGGCATTGGCAAGCAGGTGCATCCGCATTTCAACACTTATGATTTCATTAAGCCTTACGGACGAAAAATTCTCGAAGATCAGTTTTCTCCCAAAAACATCTGGAATGAGCTTTCATACCGAGCAGAGCAGTTTAATGATTTTGCCGTTGCTTTTCCGCGTGATTTGAAGGAAATAATAAGCAAAGGGAAAAAAGGAAAACTGCATTTTACTATTAACCATCAGGGTTATGGCTACCTGCTGAAAAAACTCGACTCGCTTACCAACCGTTTTGCACTTGCCATGATAATCAGCTCACTGATTATTGCAGCTGCAATTACCACGTTGAGAGAATACCCGCCAGAGCAGATGACTTCGCTAGGTATATCCAATATCAGTGCGTGGGCACTTCTTCTTGCAGGTGGTTTTTTCCTAGTGCTGTGTTATGCGATTATCCGGAGAAGGAAGTACAAATAATTTTGTGAATTAGTCAATTTGCTAATCGGTCAATCAGCAAATTTAGATTTTAACGAGAATCACCTGCACTACACCAATCAAAAACCCTATTACTGCACCGATGAGTTCAATGAAATGAAATTCCTTTTTGAGGATGCTCATTATGAGATCTTCCAACTTGGCAGGCGAGAGAACTGCCACTTTTTGCCTGATGGTTTCTTCTACATCCAGTGTATCTTCGATTTTGTCCATGTAGTTGCCGATGAGATAGGGCGTTACTTCCTGTACTTCGGTCAAAAACCCGGATTTAATCTGTTGTTTTCCCTTTTTGCCAAGAAATAGGTTGAAAATGGGGTGCTGTTTCGAAAATTTGTTGTTCAGGTAGTCATCAATTTTGTCCTCGATATTGGTATGTAGCATTTCCAGTACTTCAGGGTTATTGATTTTTTCTTTGATATCGCTGGCCGAAAGGAGTTCATCAGCCACCATTTTTGCGATTCGTTCGGCTAGTTTTGCCTGTCTTTTCGGGAAAATGCCTTGAATTTCGATGAATAGAAATTTCTTCTTTTTCCTTGGGCGAAAAAGCATTTTTACAGCAAGGTAATTAGTGAACCAGCCGATAATAGCGGCAATAAATGGTAAGGAATAAATATACATCTTGTTGTGTAGCTAAAAAACGGGCTAATATAGTAATAGCATTCATAAAAGCAACAAAATAAGAAAGGCAGAATATTAACAAAATTCATTAAACCGCAGCAAGGCAGCTCGTTCAATTTTCAGATTTGTCGGTCTTGAAGTAAGTTTTCAGCACCCGGTCCCATAGCATCGTAGTAAACCCAAACCCTTTCGATATGTCCCGGTAATGATGCATCAGGTGGTTGCGTTTGATATTCTGAAAGGTGGGGTTGTTAAAGTCCCAGGCGTGTACACCGTAGTGCATCAGTTCATAGAGGATGTAAGTGCCGATAAACCCGGCATAAAACGGGTTTGCGTACACTTCACCCAGCAGCAGGTAAAAAATTCCATAAAAAACAAAGGAGGCAGGTATGCTCACCATCGGCATCACCACCAGCCGGGTTCGGTCGTTGGGGTAATCGTGGTGTTTTCCGTGTGTATTATAGATGATTTGTGTGAGGGTTTTATTGTTGGTTTTCAGGTGAAAAAAATAGCGGTGGATAATGTATTCAARCAATGTCCATGAAATGGCTGCAGCCAGCCACAATACGACTATAGGGATGAATCCCAGCTCATAAATAAAAATGGAACGGTAGAGAAAATATCCGGCAAGTGGGGTGTAAATGACAACAGGCACTATAAAATGGCATCGGGTAAAAAATTCAAGAAACGGGCTGTCATAAAGAGGTGGTGACTTTTCGCTGTTGGATATGAAAAAGTTTTCAGACATAGGTGGTAATTATGTTACTAAGGTAGCATTTTCAGTCAGAAGCTTGAACAACTACAGGACTATATTTTTTCATCCATTCCAAAATCATTGAATARTGGTCATCCACCGCATTTTTATGTGTCAATAAATTGATGTGGTCATAATCGTTTTTAAAACCTGTTTCTTTCCCGATGATTTTGAAATCGTAGTCGGTTGCACCAATTTCTTCAAGCAGCAATTTTATATCGGTGGGATGACCCAGCACATGGTCATTAGCGCCTGTAATGGAAAGAATGGGCGGGAGGTTGAGTTGTTTGAGAGCTGCTGAATAATCGAAACTGTCATTCCAGTCAATCCATTGTTTTTCGTAAATCCACTTGTTGGTTTCCCWATGTGACTTTTTTGTTTCGTTGTCAGCGCCAAAACCAATCTCTTTTGCCGGCAAATAACCCTTCCAGGCAATGAATAATCTGGATAAAATTCCCCAACTGAAATCAATCATGTACCATTTTTTAAAACTGAAAATGCTAATGCGTCTTTTGGTGGCGAAAAACACCATTGAGCCCAATTTGACTGAATCAAATTTTCTTGCCAAATACGCCAGAAACATGTTGCCACCCCATGAATGCGATACCCAGTGTTGAGGCATGTCGCCTTTTATTTCCTTGATTTTATCGATGTAAGCGGGGAAATCTTCCCACAGAATTTCGCTCAATCCATGCTTTGAATTTTTATTGATAGCCGGTTTGCTTTCACCCCTGCCGCGCAGGTCGGCAATAAAAACATCAAAACCGTTTCGAGCTAAGTATGGCCCGAAGCCCTTGCCTTTTTCGGTGTAAAAAATCTTCCCGTTTTCAATCGATCCATGCACCATAAATACCGGCTGTCCATGTCCGTTTTTGTGAATTCTTCTCAGGTGCAGTTCTTCATTTTTTACCTTGACAAAGATTGATTCCTGTGTAATATCGTCATTTTCTATCATTACAATCTTTTCTATTATTCCAACTTTTTCAACCTGAATGTAGTCGAAGATTCCAAAAGTAATACAACCACTGGTAACCCCGCATGCGGCAATCGCCAAAGTGTTTCATGCAGCCATTGGCTGATGGTTTCCAGCGCAAAATTGCTGTAAAAATTCGCATATACACGGGCCAAAGCAGTGAGTAACCCCCAAAAAACAATATAAATCAAAGCGGGCTTAGCTACTTTTGGAATAAAGATCAAAATACTGACAAGAAAATCTAGCACGCCCACTATAAAAAGCAAATGATGAGCAGTTGGCTCAGTTACTCCAAACGAATTAATCACCATATCCACAAAACTCCCAGGGTGGGGATAGTAGCCTATGGCATACAATCCGTGCGAAGTGAAAGTAAGCGCAATGGCAATTTTCATTAATAATTTCAACTTGTTTTTAGAAAGAAATTTCTCTGTGTTACTCTGTGCTAAATTTTGTGCTCCCTGTGTTTTAAATATAATCAACCAAAGAAAAATCGGACTTGCAACCTGTATTGCATACTCAAAGAAATCTCCGATACGGTAAGATTTTTCCTTGCAATAAAGAAAAGCCAGAAAAGCCAAAGAAACTGATCCAATTAGCAGAACGTATCCAGCCCATTTTCTTCTTTCATTAATAATGAGCGAGCATGTCGCACAAACCACATAAAACCAACCGAAACCTTTGATGGTATTCTGAATGGTTCTATCCACAAATCCACTGCTCACATAATCCTGCCAGTTCATGCCGAAAGCCATTTCTATAATGCCTTTCATCAATTGCTCATCCCACAACAATGCACGGAAAGGCGCATCCCAAATGATATGCTGCCAGGCTCTTCCGGCAAAAAGGCAGAAGCAAGTGATTTTCAGCACAATTATGATTTGGCTTTTGCTCATGTTTCAAATTCTGTGTAATTTTAACCAACTTTTTTGAATCGCCTTTTCTAAAATGAGAATTTTTCAACTTCTTTTTTGGCTGTTTTTTTCAATTTCCGTTTTCGGCAACACCGAAAAATACCGAGTGATGTGGAATACCGATCCATCCGCAAATGCAACTATCGGCTGGAATGCGCTTAGTGGCGCCAATCACAGGGTGTATTATGATGTGATTGATAACGGAACTGACACCACATTATATGCAAACGTTCATACAGCCGATGCATCTATTTCATACAAGGGAATGACTAACACTTTTGCACGTTTAACGGGTTTACAGCCAGCTACAATTTATTACTTAGTTATTGCCGATGATCAAAGCGTGAGCAGCCGGTTTTGGTTCAAAACAGCTTCAGCTATAAACACTGACCGTATTTCAACAATTGCAGGAGGTGATTCGCGCAATAACCGCGACATCAGACAAAATGCCAACAAACTGGCGGCAAAATTGCGTGCTGATGTAATTTGCTTTGGTGGTGATATGATTAATCTTGATACCGATAACGAATGGAATGACTGGATGAATGATTGGCAACTCACCATTGCCGTTGATGGGCGCATTACCCCCATGATTATGGCACGCGGGAACCATGAGAACTCCAATGCCAGTGTYTCYAATTTGTTCGACACTGACCCGAATGTATATTATGCCAATACCTTYGGCGGTGATCTTTTTCGCATGTAYACGCTCAATACAGAAATTTCCATTGCAGGAACACAAACGACCTGGCTGCAAAATGATTTGGTAGCCAACCAAAATGTGACTTGGAAATCAGCCCAGTATCATAGGCCTATGCGTCCGCATGTTTCCAGCAAAGGCGAAGGCAATGACCAATACAGCAATTGGGCTCAGCTTTTTTACGACTATGATGTGAAACTGGTAGTAGAATGTGACGCCCATACTGTGAAAACCACTGAGCCGATAATGCCGGGCAGTGGAGGTGATGAAGGGTTTTTAGTAGATCCCAATGGAACGATATATGTGGGAGAAGGATGCTGGGGGGCACCCATTCGCATGAATGACGACAATAAATCATGGACGAAAGCGAGCGGTAAGTTCAACCARTTCAAATGGATTTGGATTGAYAAAAGCAAAATAGAAGTCAGAACGGTTAAGGTGGATAATGCCGATGATGTAGGTCAGGTTACCGATACAGAGCGTTTCTTCCCACCAGCCGATATTAACATTTGGAACAAAGATGTAATTGCGATTGACAACCCCAATTTCAGTTATCCTTCTGTAAATATTGCCAGTCCTGCCAATGAAGATCATATTGCAACTCCGCAGCAAATTACTATTGCTGTGAATGCATCGGATGCAGACGGTACTGTGCAACAGGTAGAATTCTTTGTTGATAGCGCATCTGTGGGAATTGCTACATCAAGCCCCTTCAGCTTTAGCTGGACCATTCCTGCTGCGGGCATGTATACTATTTACGCACGTGCTTTGGACAATGATGGGTTCACTTCGCTGATTTCCGACCCCGTTACCATTACTGCGGGTTATGCTCAACTTTCGGCAAGTTCAAAGGTGTGTGAAGCCAGCGATGATGCTGAAGAAGGCAGTGGGGGAAGTGTGGACCTGGAAAGTAGCGATCTGGAATTGGTTAACGACAATTTAAACTTTCCACTGATGGGCGACCAAACTGTGGGAATGCGGTTCCAGGATATCAGGATTCCGAAAGGCGCAACCGTTACCAATGCCTATGTGCAATTTACAGAAGATGGCACTGACAATGGTTCTTGCAATTTGACGATTAAAGGTGAAGATGTGGACAATTCCACTATTTTTTCTTCGAGTAATAATGACATTTCAGGAAGAACAACAACAACGGCTTCAACCAGTTGGGCGCCACCCGACTGGACACAAGACAACGCTGCCGGTGCTGACCAGCAAACTCCTGATATCACCGGTATTATTCAGGAAATTGTGGACAGGGCGGGTTGGCAAATTGGTAATTCCCTCAATATTATTATTACCGGAAGCGGAGTACGAACTGCTCATGCCTATGATGGTCAACCTTCAAAAACACCTGTTTTATACGTAGATTTTGAAGTGGGAGCACCTGCAACCAACCAAGCTCCAACTATTGCCATTACTGCGCCTTCTGACGGAACTATTTATACCACCATACAGCAAATCGCTATTGATGCCACTGCATCCGACCCTGATGGAACCGTTCAACAAGTCGAGTTCTTTGTAGATGGAACATCAGAAGGAATAGATGTAGCAAGTCCTTATTCAGTCAAYTGGACKCCCCCTGCCAATGGAACCTATTTATTAACGGCAATGGCTACCGATGATTCATCGGCCACRACYACTTCCAACACAGTAACTGTTATCGTTAATCAGCAAGGTCAAACCAATGTTCCTCCAACTATTGCCATTACTGCGCCTTCTGACGGAACCATTTATGCCACCATACAGCAAATCGCTATTGATGCCACCGCATCCGACCCTGATGGAACCGTTCAGCAAGTCGAATTCTTTGTAGATGGAATATCAGCAAGCATAGATGTGACAAGTCCTTACTCAGTCAATTGGACGCCAACGGCATTCGGAACTTACTTGCTTACTGCTACSGCCACTGATGACAGTGCAGCCACCACTACTTCTGCTRTCGTTTCGGTGCAGTTTACTGATACTTCTACTACCGGCATGGCAATACTCAACAATGAAATCGTTTTTAATATTTACCCAAACCCCGCAGACCACACATTGAATGTGCAATTGAGCGGCTTCGCGCAGCAAAGCAGTGTATTGCTTTTATACGATGTAAACGGGAAAATCGCTATGAAAAAACAAATGGCTACCTCACAAAATTCGATACTTACCCTTGATGTTTCTTCACTTCCGGCAGGCAATTACTTTCTTTCCGTTCGYTTGCAGGGTGGGGTTTTGACAAAAAAGGTAGTGGTGGAATAGGCATTAGATGCTTGAATAGTAAAGCTGAATTTTTCTCTTAGTTGAATAACAGATGCTAAAGGAAATAGCGTTTTTTACTTCCCTCAGCTTTGCATTGGCGCCAATAAAATCAGAACAGTGAAACACAAACCTTCTTTACAAAACTTAGAAGCAGTAAAAAGGGAATTGCGAACCTTTACTCCACCTTGTTCGTAAAGAAGATAGGCAACCAGAAATGATGTCGTTGGACGCATGAATATCCCAATTCTTATAAAGCAATTTTCATGTAT
>NVWW01000028.1 GCA_002746335.1 Flavobacteriales bacterium
GCCAACAAACAAAACAATATATTCTGCATCTGAAATAGAAGGTAACAGTTTGACAAAAGAACAAAAAAAGAAGAAGGAATTAATTTTAAGAGAAGTTTATAGGCAGCTAAAGAATTTATGCAAAGCTCAATCTAACTATATTGATGCGTTGGGTTTTTATCGAAATGAATATGCTGCATATTGGAAATATATCAAAGCTAATAAAAAAGAAGTTTCATTTGAGGATAGGTTTTTAGTAGGGTTAGGCCGCCATGTTAGTAATTTTGGTCAAAGTTTTATTCGACCATTAATATGGTTGATAATAATGCATGGGATATTATTTCTGTTGTTAGTCATCTTTAATTACAAAGGTTTCAACTTTTCTTTTAATCATAGTTGGAACTCTTTTAGGGAAGGGTTCGGAGAATACTGGTACTTATTAAATCCTGTTCATAGATTCACCGATGATATGGCTGGAGGTTTAAAAACAATTGATTTTCTAATGCGTTTAAGTAGTGGGTTCTTTATTTATCATATAATTCGAGCATCGAGGAAATTTGCTCAATTGTAAGATTAATTATCAGTTAATTAACCGCAGGCGTAAAGAGAAACTTGTTGGGGCTGATGAGGTTTTCCTTCACCGCATAAATCACGACTCCGGCGGTATTGTTCACCCCGAGTTTATTCATGATGTTTTTACGGTGAGTCATCACAGTATGAGTACTGAGGAAGAGTTTATCGGCTATTTCTTTGTTTGTAAACCCTTCAGCGATGTGCGAAATAACTTCCATCTCTCTCCCAGATAAGCTGATGGGAGCACACGATACTGAATGACGTTCAAAACTTTCATCCTTCATTAAGTCAAGCACCTTCCCACAGAAAAAGCGATCGCCTTTTGTAATAGAATAAATCGCATCTGTGATTTCCTGCTTGTCACAGCAATTCAAAATATGGCCGTCAACACCGGATTTCAGTGCATTTTCGATGATGGCCTTTTCTGTGAGCTCTGTGATAGCCAGCACTTTCACTCCTGGCAATATATTGAGCACTGCCCTGATGTCTTCAATTTTGAAAAGCGGAGTGGAATAATCAATGAGAATTAAATCGGGGCAAACGTCAACAACCGTGCTTAACAATTGCTTGCTGTTTTCGGCCTCAGCCACTACTTCCACGCCATTAAGTTTGGCGATAAGCGACTTAAGCCCCTCACGGACGACAAAATTGCTATTGGCGATATAGACCTTGATGTTCATTTCGACTGCAAATTTAATGGCTCAATTGATACTTCTTGCAATAAAATTGAAATTTTATCAAGATATCATGTTAATTTCTTCTTGTCTCACTTCGTATTTCTTGCCCTCAATGGCTAATTCAGTATTTTCAAAAACGGTTTTCGCTTCCTTCATAAATGGCTCAATGTCTTTATATCGTGAGGAAAAATGACCGATAATGAGTCGCTTTGCACCAGCTTTATGAGCGATGGTTGCCGCTTGTTTTGCCGTTGAGTGCAACGTCTCCTTTGCCCTCTCTTTCATCTCATCCAAAAACGTAGCTTCGTGGAAAAGCAAATCCACTTTTTCAATCAATGGAATAATTTTTTCATCATAACATGTGTCTGAGCAATAGGCGTAAGAGCGCAATGTGTGCGATTCCAACGTCAACTCACTATTTGGAATCACGTTTCCGTTTTCATCCGTAAAATCATGTCCGTTTTTGATTTTATGAATAGCTTCCAATGGAATATTGTATTGCGCAATTGCTTCTTTTTGGATGTTTTTCTGCTTCGGTTTTTCACAAAATAAAAAACCACAACAACCTATGCCATGCTTCAGTGGTATGGTGCTCACTGCAACAGATTCGTCCTCAAATATTTTTTTAGTATGCTGGGTTGAAAATGAATGGAAATAAACAGGGTATTTCAGCCTGGTGCCTGAAACATCAAATTGCGTTTCAATAGCTCTTTGCAGCCCTTCGGGTGAATAAATGTGCAGTTCCTTTTCTCTGCCAAGCAGTTGCATAGTGGTGATTAATCCGATTAACCCGAAATAATGGTCGCCATGGAGATGAGAAATAAAAATGCGTTGAATACGTTGTATTTTGAAGCGGTATTTGCGCAACTGGATTTGCGTGCCTTCTCCGCAGTCAATCAAAAAAAACCGCTCATTCACATTGAGCAAATGAGCGGTCGGGTTTCTGTTTGCTGTGGGTATGGCAGAATTACTGCCGAGTACCGTAAGCGCAAAAGTCATGCTTATTCGGCTATCACCATGCGTTTAGAAACGGTAGTGTCTCCCATTCTCAGCGAGTAAGTGTAAATGCCTGAAGGCAAGGATTTATTATGAAATAAAATTTCATTTACCCCTGTTTCAGCAGCAAATTCTTCAACATGAACAATTTCACCAAGCAAGTTAATAATATTCAAGTCAACCATCCCAACTTTACTTGTTTTAAAAGTAATAGCAGTGTTTTCTTGAAATGGATTAGGAACGTTCTGTAGAAGCATGAGCTTTTGAGTTGAATAAACATCAATTCCAGTAACACAGGGATTCATGACATCAATTCTGTAACCACCAAATTGTTGGCTCTGTTCTATTGGAGTGGGAAGGCCTAAATCGAGTTCCGCCGTAGCATGAACAGTTAAACTATACGTTCCCACAACTGTTGGAGTTCCGCTCAATAGCACACACCCTTGTTCACCGGAATTCCAGAGACTGTTCGGAGTGTTTCCTGCCGGGCTCAAATTCAATCCTGTTGCACTTAGACCCTCAATACTATCCATTCTAATCCAATTAATTGGAGCAGGAGGATTTGGGGGATCTGCTGGAATTTGCGATGCATCAGTAGGTATCTTAAGGTCAATCACTGTATTGTAAAGCTGATTGACATCGGCACATGGAAGATTTTCAATAGTATCTGGCCAAAGGCCAAATGTTGAATCTGCATAAAGCGGATCGGGCGTGCATTGCCCAAATCCAGCCACGGTTAAGGTAATAAATGATGCTGCAACAAGTAATTTTCTTTTCATTTGATTTGGTTTTAAAGGTTAGCGAATAGGTTATTTGTCTTCGTTATTAGTACCACGTTCAATTTCTTCCATAAAAAGCAGGTCCACCGCTTCATCAAGGGTGGGCGTAATGTTCAAAATAGAATCGAGTTGTGAAATGGAGACGAGTTTCATCACCGTTTCCTGCAAACAACACATCACCAGTGTGCCTCCGGCATTTTTGCACAAGCGGTTGGCCACTAAAATAGCGCTCAGTCCAGATGAATCACAGTAGCGCGTATTGCTCAAATCGAGAATGATGTTGCGAAAACCTTCAGCATTCACCATCACAAATTCGGATTTCAGCCCAGGAGCAAGCGTGCCGTCTAATTTGTCGGTTTGCGGGGTTACCAACGAGTACTTGTCTTTTTTCTGGATTTTAAAGCTCATCTGAAAGTTTGTTCATTTAGAAAGTGTTACAAAGGTATATAAAAAATGATTTTTCCAAACAGAAATTTTACTCTGCTTGCATACATAAGGATTAATTTGCGCTTTGGGCACCCGCCAAAAGGTAGATAACCGCCATTCTTATCGCCACACCATTTTCCACTTGGTTCAAAATGATGGAATGCTCCGAATCGGCCACATCACTGGTAATTTCCACGCCCCTGTTGATTGGCCCTGGGTGCATAACGGTGATTTCTTTTTTGAGCGAATCGAGTATTTCTTTGTTCAACCCGTAAAGCATAGTATATTCCCTAATGGATGGGAAATATTGGATGTCCTGCCGCTCAAGTTGAATGCGAAGCATGTTGGCCACATCGCACCATTCGAGGGCTTTCCGCAAATTGAATTCCACTTTCACGCCAAGCGATTCAATGTATTTGGGCATGAGTGTAGTGGGGCCGCAAACCATCACTTCAGCGCCTAATTTTTGCAGACAGAAAATGTTGGAAAGTGCTACCCTTGAATGAAGAATATCGCCAATGATGACCACTTTTTTGCCTTTAACTTCCCCATGTTTCTCTCGTATCGAATAAGCATCGAGCAATGCCTGTGTTGGGTGCTCGTGTGCCCCATCACCTCCATTGATGATGTTGGCCTCAACATGTTTGGATAAGAACAGAGCCGCCCCGGGGTTGGGGTGACGCATCACCACCATATCCACCTTCATGGCCAATATGTTGTTGACTGTATCAATGAGTGTTTCGCCTTTTTTTACTGAAGAAGATGATGCCGAAAAATTAATCACATCTGCCGAAAGGCGTTTTTCAGCCAACTCAAAAGAAAGCTTTGTTCTTGTAGAGCTCTCAAAAAACAAATTAGCGATGGTGGTATCTCGCAAAGAAGGCACTTTTTTAATTGGGCGGTTGATAACTTCCTTGAAATTATCAGCAGTAGTAAAAATCAGGCCGATATCCTCTTTTTTGAGGTCTTTGATGCCCAACAGGTGGTTAACGCTTAAACTGCTCATTCTTTTTCGCTTGTATATAGAATCACCTGGTCTTTTTCATCGGTTTCCCGCCATTCTACCTTTACTCGTTCCGATGCCACTGAATCCACTGTTTTTCCCGTGTAATCAGGCTGAATTGGCAATTGGCGACTAAATCTGCGGTCAATCAACACCAGCAATTCGGCTTTTTTCGGTCTGCCGAAGTGCATCAGCGCATCAAGCCCCGCCCTGATTGTTCTTCCTGTATAGAGTACATCGTCTATCAATATCACTTTTTTGTCTTCAATCAAAAAATCCATTTGTGTTGCTTGCGGCACCAGCGGATTTTCTTGTCTGCGGAAATCATCGCGAAAAAAAGTGACATCTAAGTTGCCTGTCATAATGTTTTTATTGCCTGTGATTTGAGTAAGAATTTTGTGTATTCGCTTGGCGAGATAAATGCCACGGGGCTGCAACCCAATGATAGCCGATTCAGAAAAATCATTGTGGTTTTCAATCAATTCGTAGCAAATGCGGTTGAGGGTGAGCTGGAGGTGCTTGCTATTTAAAATGATACGGGATTTCATTTTCAATGGGTTGGCAAAGATAATTTTACTTCACAGTATGTGAAAAAAAAAACCCGAAAAATTTCGGGGCGGGATTTTTATTCTTCTGCTTTTTCATTTGCCTCTTTTTCCTCCGGCTTTTTTTTCTTCTTTTCAGCTTTTACCTTCTTTTCTTTCCCTTCTTTTTTTTGCTCCTCCTTTTGTTCTGACTCTTTACTTTCATCCATTTCATCTTTCAAGTTGGCCAGCACATCCAAATCACCCAACGTGGTTTTTTCCAGATTTTCCGTAATTTTCTTCACTGCCTTGTGGGTGGACTTGGACTTGGACTTGGTCTTTTTCTTTTTGTCTTTTTGACCTTTTTCAACTTCAGCCGCATCTTCGTGAATACGAGCATGCGAAACAATGATCTTTTTATGCTGTTTGCTGAATTCAATCACCATGAAATCGAGCGTATCATCCACTGCAGGCTTGCTATTATCTTCCTTCACAGAATGCTTGCCGGGACAAAAAGCCTCAACGCCATAAGGCATGCCCACTACAAACCCCTTGTCAGTTTGACTGATGATGGTACCACTATGAATAGAATTTTCAGTGAATACGGTTTCAAATGTCTCCCACGGATTTTCCTCCAATTGCTTGTGTCCCAAACTCAATCGCCTGTTTTCTTTATCAATTTCGAGCACGGCTACTTCCATCTCCTCGCCAATTTTTGTAAACTCGCTGGGGTGATTGATTTTTTTCGACCATGAAAGATCTGATATATGCACCAGCCCGTCAACGCCTTCTTCCAATTCAACAAAAACGCCAAAATGCGAAATGTTGGTTACCTTGCCTTTGTGCTTCGACTCAGCAGGGTACTTTTTTTCAACTTCATCCCACGGATCGGGAGCTAATTGTCTTGTGCTGAGTGACATTTTTCGGTCTTCACGGTCAAGTGTCATGATGACGGCTTCTACCTCATCGCTCACTTTGAAAAAATCCTGCGCGCTGCGAAGGTGCTGCGACCAAGACATTTCCGAAACGTGAATCAATCCTTCAATTCCCGGCTGGATTTCAACAAATGCACCGTAATCAGCCAATACTACCACTTTGCCTTTAATTTTATCACCCACTTTGAATTTTTCGTCAAGCGATTCCCAAGGGTGTTTTTCGAGTTGTTTCAAGCCCAATGCAATGCGTTTCTTCTCGTCATCAAAATCGAGAATCACTACATTAAGGGTTTGGTCGAGTTCCACTATTTCTTCGGGGTGGTTAATTCTGCCCCACGAAAGGTCAGTAATGTGGATAAGGCCGTCAACGCCTCCCAAATCGATAAAGACCCCGTATGAAGTAATGTTTTTAACAACACCTTCAAGTACTTGGCCTTTTTCGAGCTTGCTCATGATTTCTATCTTCTGTAGCTCAAGTTCAGCCTCTATAAGCGCCTTGTGCGAAACCACCACGTTTTTGAATTCGTGGTTGATTTTCACTACCTTGAATTCCATGGTTTTGCCCACGTACAAATCGTAATCACGAATGGGCTTCACGTCAATTTGCGAGCCGGGCAAAAAGGCCTCCAGCCCAAAGATATCCACAATCAGTCCGCCTTTGGTACGGCATTTTACCTGCCCATTTATGATTACGTCATCTGTAAGCGATTTATTTATGCGTTCCCATGCACGCAATGTCCGAGCCTTGCTGTGAGAAAGCACCAATTGGCCGTTTTTATCTTCGGTAGCTTCGATGTAAGCCTCTACCGTATCGCCAATTTTCAGATCGGAGTTGTAGCGGAATTCGGAAGCATTAATAATGCCTTCTGACTTATAACCGATGTTGATAATCACTTCTTTCTTGGTTTTCAGCACGACAATGCCGTCAACCACTTCGCGCTCAGCGATGAGAGTAAGCGTTTTCGAGTAAGTCTCCTCTAATTCTTTACGCTCTTTGGCGGAATATGTGTCCTGTTTTTTGCCAATTTTCGCCCAGTCAAATTTTTCGGAAATCACCTCCTCTCCATTGTCTTTGGAAACGTCTTTCTTTTTGGATGATTTTTGTGGTTTTTCTTCTACAGCAACCTCCACTTCTTCAACAGCAGTTTCTGCTTGTACAGGGGTGTCTGATTGCTCCTTTGAGGCTTGTTCTTCTTTAGCAGCTTCGGTAGGTTTAGCCGACTCGGGTTCGGTTGCTACTTCGGAAATTTGCTCAGGTTGTTCCTCCTTTAGTGTGCTTTCGGAGGATGAATCTACCGTTTCTTCGGCAGTAACGTTTTTTTCTTCTGACATGATTTATTATTTGTATCCCGTTCAATGCCGGCACAACGAGAGGGGTTTAACATAGCTATTTGCCGAGAAAAAGCGGGCAAAGGTAATWAATTCTTATTAGAATCAGGAAATRGAATCAAATCAACTTAAAACAATTCAGTAATTTTGTCCCGCACAATTTATGGTGAGCTTGTCGAGCTATAAGTGTTACCCTGTTTTGAAAAAATTYGAAATACCGATTTATTAYCGYAGTTCCTTTATTTCACAAATAAAGGAATTGCGYAAAGTGAGCGACCCGCGCAAAAAGGACTTCTCCCCTACTACACTCGATTTCGGCCCTGTGAAATTCCACATTGCCCGACATTTCGGATTTTGCTATGGGGTTGAAAACGCCATTGARATTTCCTACAAAGCACTGGAAGAAAACCCGGGAAGACGCAYTTTTTTGCTCAGCCAAATGATTCATAACCCCGAAGTGAACGGTGATTTGGAGCGGAAGGGCATCCGCTTTGTTATGGACACCGAAGGCAATCAATTTATTGACTGGGAAGAATTAACGCCCGATGACATTGTAATTGTACCTGCTTTCGGCACTACACTTGAAATTGAAGAGCGACTGAGCAAAATGGGCATCGAAATACAGCGGTACAACACCACTTGTCCCTTTGTGGAAAAGGTTTGGAAGATGTCGGAAAAACTCGGGTCTAAAAACTACTCAGTAGTGATTCACGGCAAGCACAAACACGAAGAAACACGCGCTACTTTTTCTCATTCAAAAGAAAACGCGGCATCCATTATTATTAAAGATATTAACGAGGCAAAAATTCTCGGGGAAATCATTCTTGGCAAGCGCAAGAAAAAAGAATTTTACAAAATTTTTGAAAACCGCCACTCTGTGGGTTTTGATGTAGAAAAGGACTTGGATAAAATTGGCGTGGTGAACCAAACTACCATGCTTGCCAGTGAAACGCAGAAAATTGCCGACCACCTGAAAAAGGTGATGATTGAAAAGTTCGGTTTAGAAAATTACAAAGAGCACTTTGCCGACACGCGAGACACGCTCTGCTATGCCACCAACGACAACCAGCAAGCCACCTACGGGTTGCTGGAGAAAAATGCTGATTTTGCTATCGTGGTGGGCGGCTACAACAGTTCAAATACTTCGCATATTGTTGAACTGTGCGAAGCAAAATTGCCTACTTATTATATTTCGTCAGCCTGCAAAATTGAGTCGCAAACCAAAATCAATCATTTTGATTTTCACTCAAAAGAAAACCGGCTAACCGAAGATTTTATTCCGGCAAAAAATCTTGTTGAAATCATTCTTACTAGCGGGGCTTCCTGCCCCGATACGTTGGTTGACGAAGTGCTGGGCAAATTGCTCTCTTGTTTTGATGAAACAAGAAGTAAAGAAGAAGTGCTGGAAAGAATTCAGAATTTAGAATTCAGAATTTAGAATTTTCTCTTTTGCCCATTCCAAAGCCACTTCCAATTGCTGTTGGGGCGTTAAATTTGAATTATCCAAAACAATTGCATCCTTCGCCTGAACCAGTGGAGATTCTTCGCGGTGAGTGTCAAGGTAATCACGCTCTTCGATGTTTTTTTTCACTTCTTCCATCGAGACACTTTCTCCTTTTGCATACAATTCATCAAACCTGCGCTTTGCACGAATTTCCTTATCTGCAGTCATAAAAATTTTCAGTTCGGCATCAGGAAACACCACCGAGCCGATGTCGCGACCATCCATTACCACACCACCGTTTCTGCCGATTTTGCACTGCAATGAAACCAGTTTTTTCCGCACTTCTTTTATCGCGCTGATTTTGCTCACATGTGTAGCCACTTTCATTTGACGAATTTCTTTTTCAACATTCTTTCCATTCAAAAATGTTTCTGAAAAGCCAAATTCTGCATTGGGTTTAAATGAAATCTGAATGTCATCCAATGAATCAATTAGTTCCTGCTTTTTCACATTATCCCTATCAATGAAATTATGCTCAATGGAAAACAAGGTCACCGCACGATACATGGCTCCTGAATCTACATAAACATGGCCTAACTCCTTTGCTAATTGCTTTGCCAACGTACTTTTCCCACAGGAAGAGTAACCGTCAACGGCAATGATGATTTTGCGCATGGCACAAAGAAAGGGAATTATTAGAGGTTCCCTTAAGTGATTAGGGACTTTCTGATTTAGGAGATTTGGAGTAGAACTCAGAAAGGTTGGCGGTGATGGTAATGTGGTTGGAAGAAGTGCCCAATTGGTAAGATGAAAGGGCATAATTGATGTTGAATTTGTATATTTTAATACCCAAACCGAGCGAAAACCCCGAGAGACCACCTTTTGTCGTGAGCCGCATTTCTTTTCTTCTCTGGTAATTGTACGCCCCCCGTAGGTAAATGTTTTTAGAAGGGAAAAACTCTGCACCGATAATAAGATGACGCATGAGTTTGTCAAATGTGAATATTTTTTCAATCACTTCACCCGTAATCGGGTCAACCTCAGGCGGAGGGCTATTTAAACTTTGATAAGCCAAATTCCATTTTTGCAATTGCCGCCCAACCAAATACAGCCGGAAAGGCGCATGCGCAATACGCTGTGAAATACTTGCCTGCACTTCAAGCGGAAGTTTTTCACGCACCCCTTTCACATACGGCTTTATTTGCGCACCTAAGTTTTTTATGGAAACAGCAGCAATAAACATTTTTTTGGGRCTTGTGTAAGTTCCGGCCACATCTGCAGCCATTCCCATGGACTGGTAATTATAATATTGTGAAAAGATGGTTTTAAGTGTTGTTCCAATCCTGAAAAAAGAATGCAATTGCCGTGCRTAGCTGAGGTTGAACGAATAATCTGCTGCAYTGAATTCKCCTAAYTTCTCGCCATATTCATTAGCCTCGGTAAATTTRCCGTAATTGAGGTAATGYAGCCCRCCTGCTACTGTACCTATTTTYTCAAAATTATGMGCATAAGCGACATAACCYGCATTAACGTCTGAAACATAGTTGATATARCTCAARGCAARATGGTTGTGCATYGAACTATTAAGCATGGAAGGATTGTCTGCAATTACGTTGATATCACTGTCATTGGCAGCAATGATTTCCCCTCCTAACGCGGCTTCTCGCGCTGAAGTGGGGATATTTAAAAATTGATAGGTGCTGGTGCCTCCTATTTGGGAAAACAATTCAGCATTAACCACAAAGGAAAAGCAAAGAATCACAAAAATATTTCCTGATAAGTGAAACATGGAGGCAAAAATAACCGAAATGCCCTAACGCATCATTCATAGAAAAATTATGAACTGTGATTTTATTGTTAATTTTGGATGACCGTGAAAGCAAGAAATTTATTCCTTTTCTCATTTTATATTTTCCATTTCCCGTTTTCCATTTCCTTAGCCCAGCCCTGCAATTCTTTGCGCTACCAACAACCTATTTTCGACAGCATAATTAAAACTGCCGATGTAGTGTATGGTAATGCGCCTAGACTCACCACTGTTTACATCAACGAAAACACCACCGTTGACATGGATTTAAAAATGGACATCTTTCAGCCGTATGACGATACGCTCAGCAAACGCCCAGCAGTAATTCTCGCCTTTGGCGGTGGCTTTCTTATTGGCGGGAAAGAAGACGAAGACATCCAAGCAACCTGTGATTCGCTTGCAAAAAGAGGCTATGTAACCGCTTCTATTCAATACCGTTTGGGAATGAACATTGTCAGTTCCAATAGCGGTGAGCGCGCTGTTTATCGCGGCACACAAGATTTCAGTGCAGCTCTGCGCTTTATCAAAGAATTTGCAGATTCTCTCCGTATTGACACCAATTATATTTTTATTGGAGGTGTGAGTGCAGGCGCTATTTCTGCACTGCATCTCACTTTTGGCGAAGAAGTAGACAGACCTGCATCCACTTATGGTTGGAGTGGCATTATCCCCGCACCCGATTTGGGCTGCATGAATTGCTCAGGAAACAATTACCAGCACAGCACACGTGCAAAAGCGCTCATCAATTGCTGGGGAGCCATCGGTTTCACCAATTGGATTGAGCTTAGCGACAGTACACCCATCATTTCTTTTCATGGCAATTTTGATCTTGTAGTGCCATACAATTGCGGTTTCCCATTTACCGCATTGGCTACCTTACCAATGGTTTGCGGTTCAAATGCTATTGCTGAACAGTGTGACAGCATCGGTTTGTACAACGAACTCTACACATTTGCAGGCCAAGGACACAACGTGTGGGGCACTGTGGTGAACAACAGTTTTGTGGGCGGACCAACACAATATTTCGAGCCGATAATCAATTCCATTTCTGATTTTCTCTACCTGTTTATGAAGCCAAAAATGCCAACAATTTCGGGAAATGTAACTGTATGCACAAACCAAACAGAAACATATTCAGTTGCAAATACTAATGGCTCAACTTATTGCTGGAGTATAACTGGCGGCACCATTGTAAGCCAAAATAATAATTCAATTGATGTGCTTTGGGATAGCATTGGAATTGGGGAATTAGGCGTTTATGAAGTGAATTCGTTTCAAGCAGTTGGTGATATACAAATTTTCGTGGTGGAAATTAATGCTTGCACAGGAGTTGGCGAGTTCAAAATTGAGAATTCAGAGTTTAGAGTTGCTCCGAATCCAAATGACGGTATATTTACCATTAAAATTCCATCTCAATACTCAGTACTTAATACTCAAATATCTATTTACAATGTTTTAGGTGAGCAGGTTTATCAATCTGCTGTCAGCGACCAGCCTTCAATGGTCAAAATTGATATTTCAAATGAGCCGAAAGGCATTTATTTTGTTAAAATTATTTCTATCAATTTTGTGGCAGTAAGGAAAGTTACATGCCATTAGCTTCTGATTGCTTTCCTCACTTATACACCCCATCTTCAATCAGCACAATAATTTCTTCAATTACCCGGTCTTCTACATAATTTTCGGGGTTGTACTTGGTTTTGAGGCTATGGCCGAAGATTTTCGCCAGTGTTTGCCAGAAAAAGGCCGAAAAAGCACCTCGCAGTTCTTTCACTAATTTGTACGAAGTGTCTCCTGTTTCGCGGTCAACCAAGCGGATTAAAATACGCCCCTGATTTACGGTTAGTGTTTTCAACTGGTTGCCAAATTCATCTTTTAATCTTGCCTCTACCTTTTTCATGTATTTTTTGCGTTTCACTTCGTTGCCCATTTGTGCCAACGTATCGTTGTATGCCTTTAGCAAATTACCAGCGAGTTTCGCATAGGGGTAYACTTTCTGCACATCGCGTGCAAGTTTGTAGTATTTGCGCTCTGTACGTTTACTCTTAAACRTACGTTTATCGAGCACTCTGAAAACTGGCAAATTCACAACAGGCACGGTATCGTTGTCAATAATGATGGCAGTAACAACTTTTGGCGGTTGTTTTTTAGCACCGGGTCGTAATTTCTGATGGGCGGCATCGGCCTGCAGGTTTTCCTGAGGGTAAACAGAATGCATGAAAAAAATCAAGAGTGATATACTAAGCAAACGCTTCATTCATCAGAAATTTTCAATAATCGTGCCATTGAACCGTAAACGCTGAACACATTATTGTATTGTTTACGAAAAACAAAGGTTTTTGTTTTACTCCACTAGCCGGTTTGTTTTCCATTTTGATTTTTGATGATTGACTTCATTGTTGCTAAAAGCAGGTGTTTTTCTTTCCAAAAAAACACTTGAAGCAACTAAAGCAGCAATTTCTTCTTCAAGTTTATCGGCTGATTTCAGCTTATCGGGAGTAAAATAATTTTGGATGAAATGCGTATCGAAATTTCCTGAAACAAAAGCCTTGTGCTGCAAAGCAAATTTGCAAAACGGTAATGTGGTTTCCACTCCTGAAATTTCGTACTCATCGATGGCTCTGATCATGCGGGAAATAGCTTCGTTGCGATTACTTCCATGGGTAATCAATTTGGCAAGCATCGGGTCGTAATAAATAGGAATTTCCATGCCTTCCTCAAAGCCGTCATCAACCCTCACCCCAATTCCTTGGGGCCGTCTGTAAGTTTGCAATGTACCAATGTCTGGTAAGAAATTATTTACAGGATCCTCGGCATATACGCGCACTTCGATAGCGTGGCCACTCATTTTCAAATCTTTCTGCTCAAAACTCAGCTTTTCTCCCTTTGCTATTTTTATTTGCTCTTTCACCAAATCAATACCTGTAATCATTTCCGTTACCGGATGCTCGACTTGCAGGCGGGTATTCATTTCGAGGAAATAGAAATTCTTCTTTTCATCGAGCAAAAACTCTACGGTTCCAGCACCAACATAATCACACGCTTTGGCAACATCAACCGCACATTTACCCATTTGCTCCCTTATTTTTGAATTTAAAACGGTGGATGGCGCTTCTTCAATTACTTTTTGATGCCTGCGCTGAATGGAGCATTCTCTTTCAAATAAATAGATAATATTGCCATGTTTATCAGCTAAAACCTGGATTTCTATGTGGCGTGGAGATGCCACGTATTTTTCGATAAATACAGAGCCATCGCCAAAGGCAGAAGTTGCCTCACTGACTGCGAGCTTCATCTGCTCTTCAAAATCACTTGTCTTTTCAACAATGCGCATGCCCTTTCCTCCCCCTCCTGCCGATGCTTTTATTAAAATCGGGAAACCTATTTTACCGGCAATGTTTTTGGCTTCTGAAACATCATCAATCGCCTCATCAGTGCCCGGGACCATTGGGATATTGTACTTTTTCACAGCGGCCTTGGCTGCCAATTTACTGCCCATCACTTCCATTGCTTTTGCCGATGGCCCAATAAAAGTGATCCCTTCTTTCTCAACTTTTTCTGCAAAATCAGAGTTTTCCGAAAGAAAACCATAACCGGGATGAATGCCATCAACTTTCAGTTTTTTGGCAGCTTCGATGATTTTATTTCCTTGCAAATACGACTCGGCCGCAGGTGGAGGCCCAATACAAATAGCCTCATCTGCATAAAGCACAAATGGTGCACTTCTATCTGCTTCGGAAAAAACGGCAACAGTGGCAATGCCCATTTCTTTGCACGAACGCATCACACGCAAAGCGATTTCTCCTCGGTTAGCTATCAAAACTTTTTTCATGCTATTATTCCATTTTTCAAATATTTCACAATTGCTTTCGTTGTTTTCGGCTAAATTAGCGATAAATTTGATTTGTGATTTTTAAGCAATGATACGTTTTTTGGTGATTTCGTGTTCAATTTTGATGCTTGGGCTGAACGGATTTTCTCAACGTCTATCCCTCACCAAAAATGATGGCAGCCGTCAACACAAAATCAACATAAAAAACAGAGTAACAATTACTTTCAAATACGACCGGCCACCCATCGAGTGGAAGCGAATCAAAAACATTACAACCGAAACCATTGAATTTGGAAACGAAGTCATTCCCATCAAAGACATCAAGACAATCCAATACATGCGCCACGGAAGAAGAATGTTTACAAGTGGAATTGTGCTCATTGGCATAGGTGGCGTTACCGGTTATTGGCTTTGGTCAATTCTTACGCTTGACGGAGCAGCTATCGTAGGCAGTTACTTTGTCCCTTCGTTGCAAGTACTAGTAGCCGGCCATTTGCGGCTGTTGAATGCAAGGATAAGAATCAACAAAAAATTTGATTTGGAGAACGAATGGAAGTTGTCTGTCAATTATTGAGTCATCAACGATTGTTACCTTTGGGCCATGAAACTCAGCTTCCTTTTGCTTGCATTTGCTTTTCCGTTATGCCTATTTGCACAAGAAGACAACATTGATACCGAATTCAACTCTGCTGATGCCGACCTGTCAAAACTCTACAAATTCTCACTGAAAGCCACAGGAGGGATACCATTTGCCATTTCTAATCCTTCTTTCAACAACGTATTCAGGGGAGCATATTCGGGTAGCCTGCACGCTGATTTTGTAGTTTACAAAAGTATTTATGCTGGGTTGTATACTGACTATTCGATGTTCCACGATTCAAACCTGCGCTCGCGCAGCGATGTCACCAAAAACCACATTTTCAATGGTGGCCTAACGGTTGGCTATGAGAAAAGGGTGAATGAAAATTCAATAATTTCTGTTTCGGCCGGAGCCGGCTATAGTGCGCTTAATTATAAAACCACTTATTCAGGAAGAAGTGATGTTGACCAACTCAATAATATCAAAACATACAACGTTGAATTTTCTGCAAATTATAGCTTCATTATCGAAGAAAAAAGGGCCATCGGACTGTATGCAAAATACCACATCATCAAAGATAAATTCGACCCAAGCAGTATTGGGTTTCCAGGAAACAAAAGCGATGCTTACACGCAATTTATCAGTTTAGGGATGATTATTACTCTCGGAATATGAATCATTTCCCTCTCATTCATTTTCAAAATCAACACTTTTAATTGTGTTTTTATAGGACCAGTGGCCATGATTGGGTTGTTAAGATATTGGCTTATCGCTACCATTGTGTTTATCGGAATGGCTGAAGCAGCCTATTCACAAGAAATTACCACTACCACAGAAAAAGAGTTGGTGCTTTACAATCGGAAAAAACCAAAAAAAACCGAAACGGTTACCATTGGTGATAAAATTTCGCTCAAGATGAAAAACGGCAAAAAAGTGAAAAATGCAACTGTTAAAAGCATTACCGATTCCACATTAGTTTTAGATACGTATGAAAGAGTGAAAATTTCGGCTATCAATATCATCAAGCATAAAAACATCAGTGAAAATACCAGCGAAGAAGCTTATAGCTTGATGATAACGGGTATAGTTGGCGCAGGCATATTTGCCGGACTTAATTTTGTGCCGAACAACGAGTACATATTTGCCGTGAATGCTGTTGTTGGCGGAGCTACTGCTTTCGCTTTCGGGTACGGAATCATGCTTATCTCTTACGGTATAATAAAAGGAAGTATAGGTTATGACCTGCAAAAAAAATGGCAGGCTGTAGTGGAAACGAGAAGGGTTAACAAAATCACCATTCAAGGTGAAAGAGAATATTAAAACAATAATTTAGTTAGCTAGTACTTCAGTCACTTTTGCGGCAGCTTCTTTTAATAAAATAACTGATTCCACTTTTAACCCAGAATCATCAATGATTTTTTTGGCTTCTTGGGAATTGGTACCTTGCAGTCGTACAATAATGGGCACTTCAATGTTTCCTATATTTTGATATGCTGCAACCACGCCTTGTGCCACCTTATCACACCGCACAATGCCGCCAAAGATATTTAGCAAGATGGCTTTTACATTTTGATCTTTTAAAATGATGCGGAAGCCTTTCTCTACTCTCTCAGCATCAGCCGTTCCTCCTACATCAAGAAAATTGGCGGGCTCTCCTCCTGAAAGTTTGATGATATCCATCGTTGCCATCGCCAATCCCGCTCCATTAACCATACACCCCACGTTACCATCCAATTTCACGTAATTCAGGTCCACTTCGCTTGCTTCCACTTCGGTGGGGTCTTCTTCAGTGATGTCACGCATTTCTGCATAATGCTTGTGACGGTAAAGCGCGTTATCATCAAGAGTAACTTTTGCATCGGCTGCATAAATTTTATCGTCAGTAGTTTTTAGCACCGGGTTGATTTCAAACAGCGATGCATCACAACCTTCATAAGCTCGGTAAAGCGAGACTACGAATTTTGTCATTGCTTTAAATGCATTTCCCGAAAGGCCCAAATTAAACGCCACTTTGCGGCACTGGTAGCCCTGCAAGCCAACCTTCGGGTCGACCTCTTCTTTGAAAATCAACTCAGGGGTTTCTTCAGCCACTTCCTCAATGGACATGCCGCCCTGCGGGGAATACATGATGATGTTTCTTCCTGTTTCACGATTCAACAAAACACTCATGTAATATTCTGCAGGCTCGCTTTCTCCGGGATAGTAAACTCCCTGCTCAATCAATACCTTTCTTACCAATTTTCCCTTTTCCCCGGTCTGCGGAGTAATTAGTGTCATTCCGAGGATGGCATCAGCATATTCTTTTACTTCTTCCAATGATTTTGCAATTTTTACACCACCGCCCTTTCCGCGTCCCCCTGCGTGAATCTGTGCTTTTACTGCCCAAGTATTTGTTCCTGTTTTTTCACTGATTTCTGTTGCAGCAGCTACAGCATTTTCAGAATTTTCAATTATAATGCTTTCGGGTACTACTACTCCAAATTCTTTTAAAATGGATTTGCCCTGATATTCATGTAAATTCATACAATGGAATTAAGTGATTCAAGGAATTAGATAATTAAGACAATGGTCAAAAGTAAAGTATTTTGGTTTTATTTGCGTGAAGAATCTATGATTGATGATTAAAGCTAAAGATATTCGAAAGTCATACGGCAATTTACAGGTGCTGAAAAGCATTGATTTGGAGATTGGAAAAGGTGAAATTGTTTCAATTGTAGGCGCATCAGGAGCGGGAAAAACCACTTTGCTGCAAATTATCGGCACGCTCGACAAAGCTGATGCCGGAAGTTTAGTGATTGACAGTGAGGATATTTCTACGCTAAAGGAAAAATCGCTTTCAAAATTCAGAAATGAAAAAATTGGTTTTGTTTTCCAGTTTCATCATTTATTGGCTGAATTCACTGCGCTGGAAAATGTCTGCATCCCATCATTCATAGGAAAAGCATCTAAGAAAGAAGCTGAAAGTAAGGCAAAAGAACTACTCACTTTTTTGAGGTTGGAGGGGCGCCTGCACCACAAACCCAGCGAACTGTCAGGCGGTGAACAGCAAAGAGTAGCTGTGGCCAGAGCACTTATTAATAAACCCGCAGTGATTTTGGCTGATGAACCCTCTGGTAATCTCGATTCTCAAAATGCGAAAGAGCTGCATGAACTTTTCTTTTCATTGAGGGAAAAATACAACCAAACCTTCGTCATTGTCACTCATAACAAAGAATTGGCAGAGATGGCAGACCGAATGCTGACAATAAAAGACGGGGTAATTGAGTAATCGTTAATGGTTTTTGCTAGTCAATAAGTCCGTTTTCTATTACATATTTGATGAGTGTTGCCGAATTTTTCACCCCCAGTTTTTTCATGATGTTGTGGCGATGATTTCCTACCGTGTTTTTACTGACAAACAATTTTTTCGCAATTTGTGCGCTGGTGTGTCCATCTACAATAAATCTTAAAATCTCTGTTTCTCTTTCTGTAAGCCTTACAGCAGGTGCTTTCTTTACGTCATGTACTTTAATGATTTTTTGATGATACGGTTCCATTAATTTGATGGCTGCATCACTGCTGTAATACCTTTTTCCGCTGAGGATAGCAATGATTGCGTTGAGCAATTCTTCGGAGCCAATGTTTTTCAAAATGTATCCCTGMGCGCCTGCYTTTACCATCTGKGTGATGTTRTAATCCTCTTCGAACATGGAAAGGGCTAAAATTTTTGCATCCGGGTTTGTTCTCAAAATTTCCTTTGTTGCCTGTATGCCGTTTTTATGTGGCATTTGTATATCCATAATGATAATATCATAGGCGTTTTTTTTTGTTTTTTCTACTGCTTCCTTCCCGTCTTCGGCTTCGTCAATACTAGCTGCAAATTTTTGCTGGAACTTTAGCGTGTATTTAATGCCGTCACGCACCACTTTATGGTCATCGACTAGCAATATTTTTATTTCATCCATTTGCTACTGCTTTGGAAATTCGACTTTCAATACCGTGCCTTTGTTCTTAGCGCTTACAAATTTATAGATTNCGTTAAATGCTTTAATTCTCGAACCTATATTGTGCAGCCCTCTACCACCTTTTTTCATTTTTTGGGCAACATTGAATCCGCGCCCATCATCTCTGAGTTCAAGCACTATTTTATCAGCATTAGCTAAAAAGTCAATATAAATATTTTTAGCCATCGCATGCTTAGTAGTGTTGTTGATAAATTCCTGTACCACCCGATAGATAACCACTTCCAGCGACTTCTCGAGTCGCGGCATTTTATCTGGTGAATAATAATGGAATTGAATTACATTTTGTTTTCTGAGTTTGCCGAGCAGTTCATTGATTGCCGAATCAATGCCGCCTTTTTCAAGTGCACTTGGCATTAAATCAAAACAAACGGCACGAAGGTGTGCAATAGAATTATCGAGAATGGATTGGCAGGTATCAAACATTTCTTTGAACAGCGGGTCTGCAATAGGCAAATTGTTATTGATATTTGAGAAAATCAGTTTTACCATAGAGAGTTCCTGCCCAAGCGAATCGTGCATGTCTTCGGCTAGCCTTTTTTGTTCTTTTTCCTGTGTTTCAACAACAGTGCGCAAAACAAGATTTTCGGTTGCCTTTCTTTCGGTAATGTCTTCGGCAATCAACAGATAGCCCCTGAAACTCTGATGGCGGTCAAGTATTTTCGAGCAAGAGCACGATACAGGAAGTGTCTTTCCTTTTACAGTAGTGAAACCTGTTTCAAAAGAATAGGCCCTTCTTCTCGCGTTCAATTTTGTTTTCATTTGATTGAACATTTTAGCTCCACACACTATGTCTATTTTTTTATCAATCATTGCACTCGCTTCTTGCTTGAGCAATTCACAAGCTGCATTATTCACATCTTCGATAACTCCTTTTGAGGAAACCACAAAAAGCATGTCAGCTACAGCGCTGTATATACTGTTGAAGAAATCACGGGATACGGTGGTGTCTTTCAATTCTTCTCCGAGCATATTGACGCCCATGATAATGGTATCCACCTCATCAAGATTAGGAGAAATCTTTCCTTTTTTGTGGAACTCTCCGGAAGAATACGCTAACAACAGGTTGTTAATTTCATCAATTTGGCTCTGGGGGATGGATTTGATGATGCGTTTCATTTTCTTGCAATGCAGACAAAAATAACGATTGTGCTACTTATACTGCTGCAACCATTTAAGGGCTTTATCCTCGTTTGTAAATAGGCGAGCTGGAATTTTGGGTTTTACAATCGTAACCCTGATGAAGAAATTGGCGAAATAAGTGCTGAACACGGAATTTGTCACCAATGCACCTGCTTTAAGTCCTTTTACTCCTTCGTTTGAAAGATATTCCCTTGCATCCCTTTCCATACCAATTAATCCTACATCATTAATTAAGGCAGGGTATGCCTTGCCTTCGGTAAATTCTAACCTATCTCGTACAATTTCTTTCGCTCCTTCCAATGAAATAGGACCTGATTTGTAGGTTCCAAGTAATATTCCATCTTTTAACTCTAAACGCACCCATTTTGTATCCAACACTTTCTTTTCCATAGCATACAAATTTAGCAGAAATCTATCTAAACTGCGATTTTACGGATATTTTCACTTATTACATATAAACTGCTGGTAATCAAACCATAAAAATAACATATGTGAATAACATAGTAACTTTTCACTATAAAAGCGAAGAAAAAATTGATGGTTTTATCTATGCAAAATAGTGGTTTTATCTATTGACTTACATTGCATTCATCAAGTAAATTTGTTAAAACAGTTTTTTTTACAAAAAATGAGCAAGCACCATTCGTTTATAGATACTGTTTACCAGATTGCCTGCGATGCTACAAAAAAAGGTATTGCCCATCTGTACACCGAAGATGCTTCGCTCAGTAATAATTTGATTACCATCAATAAACAAAAAGTTGTCAATTTCAGTTCATGCAGCTATCTTGGGCTGGAATTAGACGAGCGACTAAAGGCAGGCGCCATCAAAGCTATCAAAGAATATGGCACACAGTTTTCCGCATCGCGAGCATATTTATCCGCGAGACATTACGCAGAACTGGAATGTAAATTAGAAGAGTTGTTTGGCTCGCCTGTAGTAGTGGCACCTACCACAACGTTGGGGCACATATCTGCCATCCCGGTAATAGTGAGTGATGATGACGCCATCATTTTGGACCACCAGGTTCATCATTCCGTGCAAATAGCAGTCAATCTTGTCAAGCACAGGGGTGTGCGTGTGGAAATGATTCGTCATAACCGAATGGACATGCTGGAAGATAGGGTAAAGAAACTCCGGGAAAAACACCAGCGCATTTGGTACATGGCAGACGGGGTTTATTCCATGTATGGCGATTTTTCTCCTGTAAACGAAGTCTATGAACTGATGGAGAAATACCCCGAAATGCATTACTATGTGGATGACGCACACGGCATGAGCTGGACGGGCAAACACGGAAAGGGTTATGCGCTGAGCCAAAAACCAATCCATGAAAAAATGGTGATGGCTACTTCTTTTGCAAAGGCATTTCCAACAGGTGGCGGAGCACTGGTGTTTCCAAACAAACAACTTGCCCAAAGAGTATTGAATTGCGGTGGTCCGATGATTACTTCCGGCCCGATGCAACCCGGCTCACTGGGGGCAGCAATTGCATCTGCAAACATCCACCTGTCTGATGAAATTTATGAAATGCAGCAAGACCTTCAGGAAAACATCAAATACACCAATTTACTGCTCAAAAAATATGAGTTGCCAAATATATCGCCTTCCGATTCGCCTGTGTTTTTTATAGGTGTGAGCTTACCAAAAATGGGTTACAACCTTATTAAGCGGCTTATGAATGAGGGCTACTATACGAATATCGGGATATTTCCTGCCGTACCGATGAAAAACACCGGAGTGCGATTCACTATTACCCGTAAGCACACTTTTAACCAAATTGAAGGCATGATTGAAGCCATGGCCTACCACTTCCCAAAAGTGCTGGAAGAAGAAAATTTCACAGAAGCGAAAATCTACCAAGCGTTTAAGTTGCCATTACCCGAAGAGCAAAAAGCCGAAACTGCCGTTACCGCTTTAGTAAACCAATCCGGCATGAAACTGCGGCACGAAAAATCCATCATCTACCTCCACCGAAAGGAATGGGACGCACTGCTTGGCGACCGGGGAACGTTTGACTGGAACGGCATGAAGTTTCTCGAAGATTCTTTCACAGGCAACGAACTGCCTGAAGAAAACTGGGAATTCGATTACATCATTATCAGGGATTTAACAGGCAAGCCGGTACTGGCAACTTTCCTCACCACAACGCTTGCCAAAGACGACATGCTTGCTCCGGCAACAATTTCGATGCAAGTTGAAAAAATGCGCCAAAACTCTCGGTATTATCTGTGTTCAAAAACGTTGTGCATGGGTTCGCTGCTCACCGAAGGTAACCACCTGTACTTGGACCGCTCATCGCCACTGTGGAAAGACGCTATGCGACTCTTGTTTGAAAAAATTGCAGCGCTGCAGGAAGAATACGGAGCATCTGTAACAAACCTCAGAGATTTTGACCCGAAAGACGAAGATATGGATGCACTATTGGTGGACAACGGGTACTTCAAAGTCACAATGCCTGAAAATCATTTGGTTGAAAATTTGGATTGGAATAGCAAAGAGGAGTTTATTAAAAAGTTATCTTTCAACTCCCGAAGGCATATAAAAAAACGCATTACAAGACATGAAGATAAATATGAAGTAGAAGTAATTGGCCAGCCGGCAAACGAAGTATTAAACTACCTATACCAATTGTATCTCAATGTAAAAGAAAACAGCTTAGAGCTAAACACATTTACATTGCCTTACAAAGTTTTTGAAAACATTGCGAAAAACCCAAACTGGGAAATGCTTGTTTTAAAGTTAAAACCCGAGCATGACACAAGAGCAATCAGGAAACCGGTAGGTTTTGTATTCGCTTACGTTGGACAAGATACATACAACCCAATGCTTGTGGGGCTGGATTACCAATTCAACAGGGAATATAATTGTTATAGGCAATGTATTTACCGGGTAATTATGCGGGCAAAAGAATTGGGGCTGAAAAAAGTTCGTTTAGGATACTCAGCTACTATTGAAAAGCGAAAATTCGGGGCAAAAATTATTGAATCAGCAGCCTATATGCAGGCCAAAGACAATTACAGCATGGAAGTATTAGGAACGATGAACGTACTTGAACATCATCAATAAATGGGTTATGCAATTAACAATCCCAGAGTTCTGCAGCTTTAGCTTAAAGTCAAAGACTCAACTGTTGAATAAAGACGGGGAATTGCTCTTTGAACGCAAGGTTTACGATAAATATAAAGTGGTGTTTTACAGAATCTACCGCTTTTATGTAGAGATGGTGATAGAGATGAAAAATAAAAAAGTACTAAGGATTGACCCTGTAATTAATAATCAAATAGTTCACATGTATATATGGAAATTACAGTAACAGATAGTGTTAAAACCCACACGCTCAATGACAATGCCGTTAAGCAGCCATTGAAATTCAACTCTGTAATAATTATTGACGACAACGAACTGGATCTGTTTATCACCGAAAAACTGCTGTGCTACGGAGCTACTGTGAACAGAATACAAAAAGAAAAAGACCCACTTGACGCACTGGAGTCTATTAAAATCAACGGATTACCTGACCTTATCCTGTTAGATGTACACATGCCTGCCATCTGCGGGTTCCGCTTTTTAGATACCCTCAAGGAATTTTGCGATGACATCAGATCGAAAACAAAAATTGTGCTAATGAGCGCCTTTTTTTTGCATGAGCCGGAACTGAAGAAAAAAGCGGCCAGCTGCCCATTTATCTACCGTTTTATGGACAAGCCGTTAGAAGTGGAAAAGTTGATTTAGTAAGCTGTAAGTTGGAATAAAAAATGTATCAGTAATCACAAACACAGCAAAGCATAAAATTGTCAAACAGAATATGCAAAAATTAAAACCATTTCAATTATGGCATTGAATAATTTAAATTCCGTTGAGCTCATCCAAAAGGAGCTTACTGATGTGGGTTCGACATTAACCACCATCGAAACCGTTATTACCGATAAGATGCCGGCACCACATCCGAAGAGTATCCTGCCCTTCTTAAATACAAGAAAAGGCCTTGCAGGACAGAAAAAACAACCCTTTTACAGGGAAACAAACCAGCTAAAGACGGGCTAAAACCTCCTAAAGCTGGTAAAAGTATGTTTTAGTTAGTGAAAAGCACCTTATGGAGTCGGTGCTTATATAGACAGGCAAAGCGCGCCATTGAAAAATAATTAAGCTCGTTCATTTTTAGTTATTGCATATGAAAAAAAGTTACGGAATCACTTGATTTACAGATAGAAAGAAAGATATTTCACTTAGAAATTATACTTTTGTATTCCTAAAAAAAAGCTAATGGAAATACAAAAACAAAAAACCGCAGAGGAGTTAGCTGAGGAACAAAATGGAAAGGGGCAGCAAGAATTCCAATTGAAAGAAGAGTTAGATTACTACAAAGATCTGTGGGAGAATTCTGCTGAAATGCACGTGAATGTTGAACCTCATGGCAACATCAGGAATTGCAATAAAGCTTTATGCGAAAGGTTGGGGTATGAGAAAGATGAAATTGTAGGGAAACCGATTTTTTTCGTGTATCACAAAGATTCTCTGGGTGATGCGAAAGTGGCTTTTGACAACTTTATATCAAAGGGTATTATAAAGGATACTGAGTTATTTCTGAAAAAAAAAGACGGCAAAAAGGTGCCGGTACTTTTAAATGTAACTGCCAAAAGAGATGAAAAGGGCAATATTCTTTATTCACGTTCCTCTTGGCAGGATATTACAAAACTAAAAGAAAGCGAAGAAAAGTACCGATTTCTGTTGGAATCTATTACAGATGGCGTAGTAGCCATAGACAAAGAATGGCGCTATATTCTAGTTAACGAAGAGAATGCAAAAATGACCGGTGTGCCCAAAGAAAAAATGTTAAATTCCAGGCTTACTGATCTGTTTCCCGGTGTTATAAAAACTGAGTTCTTTAAAACCTATAAAAAGGTAATGGAAACTCGTAAGCCAGCAACACTTGTACAAGAATATACTTTTGAAGATGGTCGTAAGGGATGTTATGAAAACGGGGTATATCCCATCCCAGAGGGTATTCTCGTCATAGCAACTGATGTTACAGAACGAAAAAAAGCCGAACAAGCAATCAAAGAAAGGGAAGAACGCTTATCACAATTCATCAATTCATCAACTGCTTCCATACACCTATTCGATTCCGAATTAAACTTAATAGATGCCAATGACATCGGCATCAAAATGACAGGCAAAAGCAGAAAGAAAGTCATTGGCAAAAACATACTCGACATTTCACCTAAAGTTAAAGGAAGCGGCAGGTATGAAAAACACATAAGGGTAATAAAAACTGGTAAACCGTATGAAATACTTGAAGAATTTGAGCTGCCAAATGGCAGCAAAATGTATCTGGATGTAAAGATATTTAAAGTTGGCGATGGCTTGGGAATCATAACTACTGACTTAACAAAACAACATAATACAGAACAAGCATTAAAGGAACTCAATCAAACTTTGGAACAGCGGGTAGAGGAACGCACGTTAGATCTGGAAAAGGTCAACATGGAACTTGAACAGTACACTAAAGATTTAGAGAAGACCATAACCGAGCGCAAGCAGGTAGAAGAGCAATTTCATACACTGTTCGAACAAGCGGGAGACGCACTGTTCTTGATTGGAGGACCGGATGGGCACTTTACAGATGTAAATCGCAGGGCATGTAAGGCGCTGGGTTACACACGAGAAGAACTATTAACACTTGGCGTTGCTGATATCAATCCTGATTTGTCCCTTGAGAAATTTTCCGAACTGTTCGAAAACCTTGCCCTCCACAAACCTATAACCGTTGAAGCTATGAACAGGCGCAAGAGCGGAAGCACCTTTCCTGTAGAGATTCGCAGTGTGCGAATCAACATTCACGGTAAGAAACGAATTCTCTCCATGGCCAGAGACATCACCGAACGAAAAAAAGCCGATCAAGCCATCAAAGATAAAGAAGAACGCTTATCACAGTTTATCAATTCATCAACGGCTGCCATACACCTGTTCGATTCTAAATTAAACTTAATAGATGCCAATGACATCGGTATCAAAATGACATGCAGAAACAGAAAAGAAGTTATTGGCAAAAACATACTTCACATAGCACCAAAGGTCAAAAAAAGCGGCAGGTACAATAGCTATGTAGAGGTAATAAAAACAGGTATTCCTAATAGAATGCTTGGAGAATTTGAGCTGTTAGATGGTCAAAAAATGTATCTGGATATAAAGGCATTTAAAGTTGGTGACGGTTTGGGACTCATAACTACCAACTTAACAGAAAAATATAAAGTAGAAAAAGAACTTAAGCGATACGCTAAAGATATAGAGACGGCAAACAAGGAACTGCAAGAGTTTGCCTACGTTGCCGCACACGATTTGAAAGCGCCACTGATTAACCTTACTGCGCTGGCAGATATGATAGACAGCGAAACAATTGCAGATGAGGAGGGTAAGGAGTTATTCGGCAAGTTGAAAAATTCTATAGGACAACTGCATAACACCGTGTTCGCCCTAAATGATGTTCTTGCATTCAAAACAACGTTGAAGGATAAAAAGGAACGGATGAATTTCGAGGAACTTTTCAGCGGAATAAAGGAGAGCATTACCGAACAACTGGAAGCTTCAAAGGCCAACATAAAACAGGACTTTTCACAATGCCCTGAAATTGATTATCCACCCCTGCATTTGAGAAGTGTAATGCAAAACCTGCTTACCAATGCCCTTAAATACAAACACCCTGATAGGGCATTGAAAATTAAAGTAAAAACTACCGAAAGTAACAAGAGAGTTTGTCTTACGGTCAAAGATAACGGGCTTGGTTTTGATGCCAAAAAATACGGAGCAAAACTGACGGGGTTGTTTACTCGATTACACACGCACGTAGAGGGAAAAGGTGTTGGAATGTACATTGTTAATTCCATTGTAGATTCTCACGGTGGAAAAATAGAAATTAAAAGCAAACCCGATAAAGGGGCATTATTCAGGATTTATTTAAACGAAGGCAAATGATTAAGGTATTACTGGTAGAGGACGATGAGACAACTAATTTCATCTCTAAAATGGTGCTAAAGGATGCAGGTGTTGAAAATGTCGATGAGGTACTGAACGGGGAAGATGCCTGCAATTATCTGGAAAAAGATTGCCCCGATTTTATCTTTCTCGACATCAAAATGCCCGTAATGGACGGGTGGGAATTTTTGGATGAAAAGAAAGCAAAGGGGCTTTGCAAGAATGTTAAAGTCGCTATGCTTACTTCATCGGTACACCCTGTAGATAAGAAAAAGTCGAAGAAGTATCATTGTGTAATTGCTTACATAGAGAAACCCCTCACCCAAAATAAGGTTAAAGTGATAATGGATAAGCTATCAAATTAAGCATATCATAAATATAGCAGGTTACAGATTGGAGATGTGAAACTGAAAACCGATGGCAATGTATCTAAGGTTAGTGCAAAATTGCACTCGTACCCCACACATGTAAGAAATTTTTTATTATTGAATAAGTATAGCAGGAAAATGTTTCGAAAATTTTCTGCTACCACCTCATTTCGAGCAATTTATGTTAATTTACACATTCTTGTCATCAGAAATAAAACCACATAATTGATGTAAGAAGATTACAGTTTTTGAATTTTATTGCAGAAAACATAGAGTTTCTTTTATAACCCATCGAATTAAAATTTGTGCTGAGTAACTTAATGTTATACACAAACGTATATAGAAACATCACATGTAAGAAATGCTTCAGATAAAAGAAATTATTCAGCGGCTCAATGAAGATGACTACTCATCCATTGCCGAAAATCTCGAAAAAAATAAAGCTGAAAAATACCACTCTCTGCTTTCTCTTTACCGAGAAAATAACCATACTGATGGAGAAATAATCAATAGATTAGGTGTAACCTCAAACGCGTTTTACGTGCTCAAGTCGCGGCTTCATGAAAAAATCCAGCAGCACTTGCTCGATAACATGGATGCGCCAAGAACAGAAATCATCAGAAAAATTGTTTCCATCCCAAATTTAATTTACGAAAATGACAGGAATTTTGCTCTGGCTATTTTATACAAGCTCGAAAAGGACTTGATTGATTACGACATGCCTGGCGAACTCACCGCAGTTTACCGTGCATTGAAAAAGTTACACCTCCATTCAGATAAATACTATCATTATTCTCAATTGTACAATAAGCATGTGGCCTACACTCTGGCTATTGACAAAGCCGAAGATCTGCTTGCCGAATTCAACAAAAAAATAGGGGAATACTACGTCACAAGAAATGAAGAGTTGTTGGAAATTTTCCCGCTCATTAAAAAAGAAATGGAAAACATTTGCCGGCTAAACCAGTCACACCACCTCGAAGTTTACCTAAACCTCGTCAATGCTTCTATTGCGATTATTCTTGACTTACCCGAAGCCGTAAAAGATGATCCTCCTGTTGAAGATCTACTTGACAAAACCGAAGAAATTATTTCAAAATATCCCAAAGACATCAACTACACGCACCTGAACAAGGTCAACCATTTCCTCGCTTTCGAATACTACCACAAACTGAAGCTTGACAAAAAAGCCAGTCAGTATTTTGAATTGATTAATGGTGAAATACCCAATTTTTTACATTGCAATCACTTGTGTTTCAGCTCCAAACTACTCATTTCAAAGCTTGAGCATTACATCCGTTTCGAAAAGGAAAAAGAGCTCTGCGCTCAAAACGAAGTACTTTTCGAAAAGCACGAACCCGAAAAAAGCGATGTACCCAATTACATCAATTGGGTAAAATACGTGGCAGCAAGCGCCTACTACGCAGATGATTACAAGAAATGCACCAATTTGCTGTCAGATTTACTCAATGAAATCGGTTTTAAGCACTATGCTCACTCAGAAATTGAAATCAAACTCTTTCTCGCACTTACATATTCGCTTTGCAACAAATATGATTTGGCTTGGCGAACGCTCACAAGTTGCTCGCGAAAAATAAGGGAGATGAACAAAAATATGAGCTACGAAAACGCTGTCTTTTTTGCCAAAATGCTACGGCTTCAAACTAGCACACATCCTAAAAATATCGAAGAAAAACTCATTGGCTTAAAAAACAATTTCGAACTGATTAACCAAGGAAATAAAAGAATGCTCGAATTCATCAAAATGGACGATAGCTTCATAAAAAAGCTGGCAAAATCAGTTAAATAAAGAAATAGCATGAAACAGAAAAAAAACACAGCAAAATACAGCACTGCCATGCTGGTTGATGATAACGAAATTGATAATTTCATCAATCAAAAAATGCTTGAAGGAACCGGCTTTGCCGAAAAGGTGTTTACCTACACCAGCGGAATAAGCGCATTGGAATTTTTGAAAAACTTAGAGCGAAAAACCAATGCCATGCAGGATTTTGTTCCCGACTATATTTTTCTCGACATCAATATGCCAATGATGGACGGGTTTCAGTTTTTACAAGAATTTGAAAAGCTCTCAAGCGTCATTACAGAAAAATCAAAAATTGCGATTCTTACTACCTCTATCAACCCGGTTGACCAAAAAAATTCTGAAAAAAACGCATGGGTCAGCATTTTTGTCAACAAACCGCTTACAGAAAAAATCCTGGAAGATTTATAAAGGGAACCTCTAATAATTCACTTCTTTCAAAAACCAAAGATTACAGATAAGATGTAAGGCATATTTTTTTGGAATAGCTTGAGATATTTTATAAAAAATATAACGCAGTCAGATTGTCTGTATTCTTTGTTCCCATTGGGTTTTCACAGCTTTTCAAATACGTCATTAAATTTTCTTGCATTATCCCGATAGTGCAAGAAAATTTGCTTTGGCTTTGAAAAACTATGAAAATTTTGATGCAAATGAATTATTAGAGGTTCCCTAAATTACTTCAGCGATAGCTCAGTGCTCGCTGCTGAAGTATTTTCAGTGATGGCTATAGTTATAGATTGAGAATAGCTGTAAGTTCCGTTGTTTCCCAATGCAAGCACCCGGTAATGGCTTACTCTTTTGGGTTCTTCGTCAATCAATGAAAATAGCAGTTCCATATTTGCAGGTGTTTCAAAGCGGTTTTTAAAACCGATTGGTTGAAAATCTACTCCATTTTCCGAGTGCTCAACAACAAACAATCCGCTTTCATCATCCTCTCTTGTATACCAGTTGAGGTAAACTTTTCCTCCAACTTCTTTGGCCGTAAAACGGACAATTACGCTTACCTCTTCTTTCGTGAGCGCGTTGTAAATCTTCACTTTGCCCTTAATTTTAGCAACATGAAAATCGTCTTTGCTTTGCGAAATGCAATCACTTTTAACGGCATTCGAAATTTTATTTAACGGAAAAGTTCCAAATTGGCTGCTGTGCAAATAACCAATAGGAATATCTTGCTGCTTACAAATTGAGTTTTGTCCGTTTGCATCAAAAAACAGAATGCCTGAAACTGCAAGTGAAATGATGCTGAGGTAAATTTTTTGTTTTTTCATTTTTATAAATTTTTAGACAAAGCTAAGGCCGATGCATGTCCGGCACTATTCATTTCTACCAACAGCATCACAGGTGTAAGATTTTGCTAAAATTTGCAAAGCAATTGAAATTGAAATGCTGTCAAAAACCGAACTGTTTGATTTTCTGAATGAGAAACACGACCGCTACAACAGGCCTGAGTTCATTGAAAATGATCCCATTTGCGTTCCACATAGATTCAACAAGAAAGAAGATATAGAAATAGCCGCATTTCTCACCGCAACAATCGCCTGGGGGCAGCGGGCAACTATTATTAAAAATGCCACAAAATTGCTGAGCATGATAGATAACGCCCCGTATGATTTCATCATGAATGCAAAAAACAGCGATTTTATGCAATGCTCAAACTTCAAACACAGAACCTTCAATGGTGAAGACTGTGTGTTTTTCTTGAAATCGCTACAAAACATGTACAAAAAACACGGAGGGATTGAAAAAACTTTTGCGCGCAAAAGTTCCGTAAAGGATGCAATCATTTCATTTCGCGAAAAATTCTTTGAACTGCCCCACCCTATCCGTACACAAAAGCACGTTTCCAATCCAGCCAAAGGCTCTTCAACAAAGCGGCTCAACATGTTTTTACGGTGGCTCGTGCGCAACGACAACAGAGGAGTTGACTTCGGCATTTGGAAAGCGGTTAACTCTACTGAATTGCTCTGCCCGCTTGATGTACACACGGCTAATGTATCCAGAAAATTGGGCCTGTTAAAAAGAAAACAAAACGACTGGAAGGCCGTAGAAGAACTCACCGAAAACCTGCGTCAATTTGACAAAAAAGACCCAGTGAAATACGATTTTGCGCTATTTGGGCTGGGTATATTCGAAAAATTCTAAATTCTAAATTCTAAATTCTAAATTTCAATGTACCTTCGCGCTTTGATGGAATTTTTGTATCCCTCTTTCCTCTACGCGCTCACGGCCATTTCGATTCCCATCATAATCCATCTTTTTAATTTCAGGAGATTTAAGAAAATTTACTTCACCAATGTGAAATTCCTGCGGGAAATAAAGCAGGAAACCCAATCTAAATCAAATCTGAAACATTTGCTGGTGCTGCTCGCCCGAATTTTAGCTGTGGCTTTTTTGGTGCTCGCATTTGCACAGCCCTACCTCCCTGCAGAGAACAACAAGGCCGGCAGCGGGCAAAAAACTGTAAGTGTTTACATTGACAATTCTTTCAGCATGGAAGCGGTAAATGATGAAGGCCGCTTGCTCAGCCAAGCAAAAAATGCCGCCCTTGAAATTGCCAATGCCTACCGGCCAACCGATGTTTTTCAACTGCTCACTAATGATTTCGAAGGCCGCCATCAGCGTCTTGTTAACCGCGAAGAATTTATTGAATTAGTAGATGAGGTGGAAATATCGCCTGCTGTAAAATTAGTTTCAAAAATCGTTGGCAGGCAAAAAGATCGCTTGCTAACCAGCGAAACGCAAGACAAAACCATCTTTCTTATCTCTGACTTTCAAAAAAACACTTCCGATTTTTCCAGTTTAGAAAATGACACAACAGTCACAGTAAAACTATTGCTCATGCAAGCGCAGCAACAAAGCAACCTCTACGTTGACTCCTGTTGGTTTGCCACTCCATTCAGACAATTGAACCACCCCGAAAAGCTCACGGTACGGGTAAAAAACATTTCTGAAAAGGGTTATGAAAACATTCCTATCAAGCTCACGATAAACGGCAGGCAAAAGGCACTGGCGAGTTTTAGCATTGAGCCGCAATCATGGTCGGATACTTCGCTATACTTCACCTCCACAGAAACAGGAATTCAACAAGTCGAAATTGCCATTACAGACTACCCTGTAACTTTTGACGATAATTTTTACCTTTCTTATGAGGTAGCGGAATATATCTCTGTGCTTTGCATCAATGCCGAAGACACCAACAAATTTATTCACTCCTTGTTTAAAAACGATGACTTCATTCAGTTACATCACGCCACAGAAAAAAGCATTGACTACAATGCATTTGCCCAACACCGGTTGATTATATTGGCAGGGCTAAAAAACATCTCCAGCGGGCTGGCACAAGAACTCAAAAAATTTACCGAAAACGGGGGAAGTTTGCTCTTGTTTCCTGCTGTGGAAATTGACGAACCTTCTTACATGGAGTTTTTGCTTTCGGTCAACGCTAATTATTTTCTTTCGGCAGACACAAATGCTACACAAGTTTCCCAAATCAATACTGAGAACCTTGTTTTCAAAAACGTTTTTGATACCGATAAAATGAAATCAAAAAACATAGACTTGCCGAAAGTGAAACTGTTTTATCCTTTCAGCAAAAACATTGAAACAAATGAGGAATTTCTTTTGACAATGGAAAACGGCAGCAATTTTCTAAGCCAATATACTTTTGTAAACGGAAAGATTTATCTGTGCTCTTCTCCATTGAACGAGGAAGCCTCGAATTTTCCGAAACACGCGATTTTTGTACCCGTCATCCACAAAATCGCACTTATGAGTTTGTCAGACAACCAACGGATGTATTATACACTTGGAGATGATGAATCGGTTGAGTTGAACAACACGAGCATCACTGGCGACAATGTCTTTCACATTACTTCAGATAATGGCTTTGATGTCATTCCCGAACACAAGATTATGAATGGAAAAACATATCTTTTTCTGCATAAGCAAATAGAAAAAGCGGGAAATTACTTCGTGAAAATGGGGCAGGGAACCAGTGGCTCATTGTCGCTTAATTACAATCGGCTCGAATCAAACCTCTCTGTATTACGAGCCGATGAACTGACTAAATTGTACGAAAAAGCAGGACTAAAAAATGTTTCGCTGTTGAATCTTGACAATACTTCCATCGCAAATAAACTAGCAGAAACTACTGAAGGAAAAAAATTATGGAAATGGTGCATCATTTTAGTACTTGTGTTTTTAGGAAGTGAAATACTTTTGCTGAAATTTTGGAAATGACACACTAAACTCGAAATAAAAAGAAATATGCTAATTAAACAAGCAAAAATTGTTGATCCCAATTCGCCTCACAATGGCAAAACGGTAGATATTTTAATTGAAAAAGGAAGTATAGCTAAGATTGGAAAGAATCTCCCTCTTCCAAGCCAAGGTCGAAATGACAAATTATATAAGGAGAAAAATCTTCATGTTTCCCCCGGCTGGTTTGACTTGCGCGCCAACTTCCGAGACCCCGGATTGGAACACAAAGAGGAYTTGAACTCAGGCATTAAAGCAGCTATWGCAGGCGGCTTCACAAGCGTGGCGCTTATGCCYTCCACAAATCCACCTGTTGACTCCAAAGCAGGTATTGACTACATCAAAAACAAAACAAAAACCGCTATTGTTGACCTCCAYCCCATAGGAACSCTTTCTAAGGGYATGAAAGGCRCTGACTTGAGYGAAATGTWCGACATGCACCTCGCTGGYGCRGTGGCTTTTTCTGATGATAAACAATCCATTGCAAATCCTGAATTGCTCAAACGCAYGCTGCTTTACGCCAAAGGYTTTGGTGGGYTGRTAATGAGTTTCCCGAATGACAAAAACATMGCCCTCAACGGMAATGTGAATGAAGAAAAAACCGCCACTATGCTSGGCCTCAAAGGAATYCCCGCACTTGCKGAAGAACTCGCYATTTCCCGTGACTTATTTTTGGCAGAATAYACCAACGCRCYCATTCATTTTTCTACYGTTTCYACAGCAAAATCGGTGGAGCTAATAAGGCAGGCCAAAAAGAARGGGCTKAACGTAACGGCAGAAGTGACCGCCCATCACCTGCTGCTTGACGATTCAGCATTGCTCGAATTTGACAGCAACTGCAAAGTGATGCCCCCTCTTCGTACCAAAAATGACATTAAAGCCCTAATCAAAGGTTTGAAAGACGGCACCATAGACGCGATTTGTTCTGACCACTGCCCAGAAGATGAAGAAAGCAAAAAGCGGGAGTTCGAACATGCGACATTTGGCATCATCGGGCTGGAAACAGCTTTTGCTGTGGCAATGACCGCTTTGTCAAAAATGCTTTCGCTTGAAGAAATTATTCAAAAGATGGCCATTCGTCCGAGAGAAATCCTGCGCATTAAAACGCCTGTCATCAAAGAAGGGGAAACAGCCAACCTCACTTTGTTCAACCCTACGGTAGTATGGACACCCACTGAAAAAGACATCCGTTCCAAATCGAGGAACACACCTTTTATCGGCACCAAGCTCACCGGAAAGGCGCTTGGGATTTACAACAAGGGGAAATTCAGCGAGTGCTGATTAATTACTTCACCACTGTCAATTTCTTGACTACACGCTTCTGCCCTACTGTTGCTTTTACGGTGTAAACTCCTGAGGCAAGGCCATCCGTAGCAATCATCAATCGGTTATAGCCTGAAGCAACAGACGGATAGGTCTCTACAAGTACAATTTCCCCAAGTTGGTTCAAAACTTCGATTTCTAGGTTGTCTTCCACCTCTAATTCAAGAGATAAGTTAAAGTAACGGACGGCTGGATTTGGATAAATATTCACAGCAAAAGCATCATTGGCCTCATCAATGGAAGAAGTTCCCGCCAAATCCCATAGCACCACATCATCCAAAGCACCTTCCACCAAGCTGCCACCATCAAACTGCAACCCCTGCCCGAGGTGCAAACTGTCAGATGCATAAAAGTGTAGCATCACATTGTTGGTAGGTGTTACGTAATCGCTCACCTTGAAGGCATATCTGCGCCAGCTCGCATCAGCGACATTGGTTACTTCGGCTGCTGTCCATGTGTTTCCGCCATCATTGCTAATGTGCACCTGCCACCAGTCGTTGCCGGGGTTGGCACCCGTATTGTTAGAATACCAACGGTAATAAGTGAAAGCAGGTTCGGTATAACCAGACAAGTCAAAAATTGGTGACTCAAGTGTAGTAAGGCCGTCATCTACATCACGTTCGCCAATGCCTTCAGTCGTTGAAAGAGATGCCTGTGTTACCGCAAAAAGTTGCCCACCTGTGGTGTGCTGATGGTCAGGCTCTACCATAGTACTGGGGTTTCCGGGGGTAACAAAGGTTCCCATCGGCAGATTGATTTCCCACATACCTGTAACTGCATCATCACCGGCTACACCTTCTTTCCACGCGCCCATATTGTTAAAATCAAAGTCCTCCGTGGCTTTTTCTTCAAAACTTACCAATATGTAAAAAGGAAGGTTGGGATTGGCATCCTGCGCCCCGGCCGGCTTTACGGAAGCAAGGTTGCCGAAAATGTCTTCAGCACCCATGTAATAAGACACAATTGTTCCGGCAGGCTGGGATGGTATAACAGCCGTATAGTCTGTGCTGTTTGTAGTAGTCATAATCACTTCCGACCAGGGAGAACTCTTATCTGTTCGGTAAAACAGTTTTACATCTCCCAGATAGGCAGCACCCATTCCCGAAACTATAAGCGTTCCATCAATGGTAATACTTGCATCGGCTATAGCTACATCAACAGGCGTGTGCTGTATTTCTGCATCGGAAAGTAGGGTAATACCATGCTTGGCAAATGCATCAACTATATCCAACCCATTAGGAGTTCCATTAGTGATGTCACCATCATTATCATCATAAGTTAATGCTTCGAGCAAAATATCTCTAAAGAGTTTGCCTTCCTGCCCATCCGGCTCACTCAACACGGCAGGGTGGGTTCCGATGTACATGTCCATCATGGTATTCATTGAGCCGAGATTGACGTTCAAATCCCACCATGCTCCAGCAATGATTTCACCATCAGCATGCACTTCACCTACCAAATCTTGTGGATAAACCTTGGGGGCTAAATCGTAGCGCCTGATGCTTGTATTGCTTCCACCTTGAAATCCTTGTGCTAAAATGGGATTCAGCGTAAGCGTAAATGCCCACACATCGCTGTATCCTTCACCCAAAGCGCCATTACCAAAACTACCTCCGTAAAAATTGTACAGGTTATAGTTAATACCATGCGCGTATTCGTGGTAGATAACGTCATCAAAAAGCGAAGTAGATGGGCAACCGCCTCCGGCAGCATAAAAATTCAGTCCACCATCGTAAAAAGCGTTGCARTTATCGGTGCTGATTTCTACGGTAACATCCATCGGTGAATCCATGCTGGTGTATCCCGCGGGTGTCCATGCTTTCATGTGATCGTGAATCATGTTRGTGTGRWAATAAGCCGTAATTTCAGTGGCATCGGCATCGTTGTCAAAAGAAATACTGTTTGAACCTGTGCTGAGCGAACCGGAAAAAGAAGCAGTATTACCCTGGTACATCACCACATCTGCATAGAGGCCCTCCATGTAAAAATTGGTAGTCAGCGGCCCACTTCCAGTAATACTTACAAAGCCGTTGGCATCAGTATAATAAGTAGTGCCACCTGCAATTAATTTAGCATTGGGCAGCATCTGCATTTGCGGAGTGAGTAGCACATTGTCAGTTACTGTTCCCGCAAGCGTCACATCCACCGCRGGGGGAGCAGGTGCAGTAGTATGAACACGATTTTGGCGGTAAAGCACATCGCCTGTGTTTGCATCCACCAGCGTATAGTATTTTCCGGGAATTGAAGGTGTTTCTGTTTTTACAATAATTTCATAAACCAAGTAATAGCCGTACTTATCGTTTTCCTCAATCGGAAGTACTTTTAAAACTGGCATTTCATTCGGGTTAGTAATGGTTCCGGGCAAACCAGAAGAAGCATGTCCCAGTGCATCTCCCGCAGCAATTACCGGATTGATGTCAATGGCAATATCGTTGAATACATCAGCGCCAAAAAGCACTACTTTGCCATCTTTTTTAATACGCAGCGTCATGCGGCTGAAAAGCACCTCCAAGCCTTGATATTGTTGCTTGTAATGTACATAGTGCAATTTTGCATTTTCGTTGATTTTTACCAACTGCAGGTCACCTGTGGGAATACCAAAATCAATCAATTCATTAAGCATGAAATTCATCGCTCGTTCCTCAACTGTAATGCCTGAAGTAGGAATGCCTGTTCCAAAAGCACGGTGAGGCATGCCATTACTCTCGTCAAAAACCACTTGCCAACCGACATGTTTTGAAACAAAGTTTTGCCATACAGCCATTTTTTTTAGCCGCGCTTGCTTGGTAATATCCGGCTGTTTTTTGCTGTTTTTCACAAACGTGATATTATTTGCTGTGGTTTCGCCTTTGTTAATTCCAAAAACAGGAAACATAAACAGTATCCCAAAAAGTAAACCGGTAATTTTAATTGTTTTCATAACAAATATTTTTTAGGTAAATATTAAAAACAGAAAATGATGTTTGTTTATTATGAATTTAGCAAAAGATAATTTTTTGAATGTCTAAAACTACGAAATTTTTGCAAAACCAGGAAATGAAGTTGTGACAAAAGCCCTGAAATGTCTGATGAACGGCTATTTACTTGTTGACTGAACCCAATGCTTGCGCTCCTTGAAGCATAGATTCTGCATAATTTTTCATTTTTTCTGCTAAATGAGGATAAGCGCCAATGTAATCGGTTCGATCTTTTTTTCTATAAAAATACAGCGAGTGAACATCAGAATTGCGCTGAACATAATAACAGGTATCATTCATGCAACCTAATTTGTCGTCTGCACTAAAATAGGCAAATTCCCTGCTTTCGTTTAACAAATCCACCCCAACAGTGTTGTTGATATAAGCGAGATCTAAAATACCCATCAGCGTTGGGAAAAGGTCAATCTGGCAGCCAAGTGAAGTCACCTCATTTGGTTCAGTAAAAATACGCGGGGCATGTATTAGCAATGGGATGTGATGATAGGAGATGGCAAGATCATATATCGGCTTGATACGCCTTCCGTGGTCGCCAAGAAATACAAAAAGCGTACTGTCATACCATGCTTCTTTTTTTGCTTCACTCAAAAAATTCCCAATTGACCAATCTGCATATTGAACAGCAGGCTCAAAACCTTCAGTAGCCGATGGCCGAAAGGGAATGTCATCGGGAATGATAATGGGCGAGTGATTACTTGCGGTTAAAACAACAGCAAGAAAAGGACTTCCTTCTTTCAGCGAACTAAGGGTATGGGTTACTTTATTCAAAAGCACATGGTCGGGCACTCCAAGTGTGCTAAGCGCTTCACTTGCAGGAAAATCGTTTTCACTGATAACTTGTTGAATCCCGTTGGCCAAAAGATAACCGCTCATGTTGTCAAACTGCGCATCGTGTGTACAAAAATAAAGGGTTTGATAACCGTGTTTTTTTAATTCAATAGGGAGGCCTGTATTCACATTCATGTTTTCAAAATTCTTCATCGGGTGTTTTCCCATGAGTGCAGGAACCGAATACATGGTGGAGTGAATGCCGTTGAAAGTGTGAATTCCGGCAGAATAAAAATCACTAAAAAAAACACTCTCATTGGCCAAGCTATCGAGCACTGGGGTAAGTTTGTTCTGGTTTCCAAAGCGGGTCATGTATTCAGCAGACATGCTTTCCATGAGCACAACTACTATGTTGTATTTAGCAGAACTTCCCTTGGTAATAATGTTTTTAGCAAGTTTTCCATTGCCAAGATGTTCTCTGCCGAGGTATTTTCCAGCTTGATGCAACGCTTGTTCATCAGGCATGAATTGCAGCATTTTGTTTCCCGGCTCTGCGGCATCAAGTGTAGACCTGATCAATGTAAAAACCGGATTTAACCCCATTTGATTGGCAAAAGCATATTCGCTGAAGAAAGCAGTGCCCCAGCGAATTGGTGATTTTTTTTCTACCCTCCCACGAATACCCAAAAAAATAAGACCGCCAAGCATGATAAAAGCAAGGGTATTCGCTGCAAATGTGATTTTATGATTTTCTGTGTATTTAGCATTCCATCTTTTCACGGTTCTAAAAAAAAGAAAAGCTGTAATTAGAAAAATCAACAAGTAAGGATAGTGATTTGGCTCGGTAAAAACCAACTTTAACACAAACAAAGGGTTATCCGCCCAGCTAAAAGCAGCATAGCTAAACCGCGAGTTAAATTGTGAATAGTAAGGAATGTCGCTTGCGCAGATTAAAAAAGCAACACTATAGCAGATTAAAAAGAAATAATTGAGTTGCCGATAAAACCGGGTTTGCGGACTTACAAATGAGTTAATAGCCAAAAAAAGAAAAGGAATTAAAAGCAAATAGCAAGAGATGACCGTGTCAAAGCGCCAACCCATAAAGAACGCTTTCAACAAAACCGTAAAAGGCACTTCATTTGCTGTTTCAAGATGCGCAATGAAAAAAACGATTCTAAAAAAAGTAAAAAATGCAATGCCGGTCAAGTAAACCTTAAGCAAGTATATAACCCAATTCGGTAAGTGCTTGGTTGATTTCATAAGGAACAGGCCAGTCCGTCATACGCCAGATGAACAAAATCGGGAAGTTCTTTTTCCACTTCATCGTGAAAGCCCATCTGGTGGCTAAGATGAACCAAATAACCCTTTTCTGGCTGTAGTTCTTCCATCAGCTCTACAGCCTCTTCCAGTTTAAAATGGGAAATGTGCTCTTTTTTCCTGAGCGCATTCAAAACCAAAATTTTCGAGTTTTTGATTTTTTCTTTCTCTACTTCTGAAATAGAATTCGCGTCAGTAATGTAGGTGAAATCTCCAATGCGATAACCGAGCACGGGTAGTTGGTGGTGCATCACTTCAATCGGAATGAATTGCACGTCTTCTATCTCAAAAGGGTTGTTGTCAATGGTGTGCAACTGTATTTTTGGAATGCCGGGATATTTGCTGTTAGCAAAAACATAGTGAAACTGTTGCCTGAGCGATTGCTGCACTTGTTCAGTAGCATAAACATCTATTTCTTTTCTTAAAATAAAATTGAAAGCGCGCACATCATCCATTCCGGCAACATGATCTTTGTGCTCGTGGGTAAAAATAACTGCCGTGAGATTCTGCACGTTTTCGCGCAACATTTGCTGCCGGAAGTCGGGACCGGTATCAATCACAAAAACTTTTCCATCTGTCTCAATCATTACAGAAGTACGCAACCGTTTGTCTTTCGGGTTTTCCGAAAGGCATACTGCGCATTGACATGCGATAAGAGGTATCCCTTGCGAAGTTCCTGTACCAAGAAAAGTAATTTTCATGTACTTAGTTATTCAGATGTACATATGTGCATGCTTTTTCAACATGAGCACGAACACAAAACACAAAAGTATTAAAGGTTCCCTAAACTGTTTCAACCGAGAACAACTCAGCCAGTTTCTGCACCGTGTAATCAATATCTTCTTTTGTATTGAATTTGCTGAATGAAAAGCGGATGGAAGGCCTTGTCATATCTGTACCAATTGCTCTTAAAACATGGGAACTCACGTTGCTGCCAGAACTGCAAGCGCTACCCGCAGAAACAGCAATTCCCAAAATATCGAGGTGGTAGAGCAGCATTTCTGCCTTGTCGGTTGGAGGCAGGCATACATTGAGCACCGTATAAAGCGAATTCCCTTTGGCGTCCCCATTGAACTGTATATCAGCGATGTGTTGTTCTAATTTCTCAATCATGTACGTTTTGATGCCTTGCACATGTTGCTGATGCGTTTCCATATCACGGCAAGCAACTTCCATTGCTTTTGCCAGACCCACAATTCCATACAAATTCTCGGTGCCTCCCCTCATGTTGCGCTCCTGTGCACCACCGTAAATCAACGGACTTATTTTGATGTCGCCATTAATATAAAGAAAGCCAATGCCTTTTGGGCCGTGAAATTTATGTGCTGAGCAAGTCATGAAATCAGCGTCAAGTTGCTGCAAATCCATTTGGTAATGTCCCATGGCTTGCACGGTATCGGAATGAAAATAAGCCCCGTATTTTCGGCACAATTCACTCACCTCGTTGATGGGCAGCAGATTCCCGATTTCATTGTTGGCGTGCATGAGCGAAACCAGCGTTTTCTTGTTTTCTTTGAGTAATTCTTCCAAATGATTCAAATCAATATGACCTTTGTCAATCAAATTCACATAATTGATTTCGGTTTTTCCGCGTTTTTCAAGCATTTCAACGGTGTGCGTCACGGCATGGTGCTCGATGGGAGATGTAATCACCCGCTCAACTTTTAAATCCATCACACTTTGCCAAATCGCCATATTGTCGGCTTCGGTGCCGCCCGAAGTGAAGAAGATTTCACCCGGAGAAACGTTGAGCAAATCGGCTACTTTTTTTCGAGAGGCCTCAATAAGCGATTTTGACTTGCGGCCAAAAGCATGTACGGATGATGGGTTGCCATAGCCCTCTTTTAAAACAGGCAGCATGGCTTCGAGCACCTCGGGATCGAGGGCGGTGGTGGCTGCGTTATCTAAGTATATTTTCATACTAATTAGGTATGTTTGTTATTTGATGCTGGGTTTTTGCGATTACTGTTATCGGTTTGTGTAAAATGCGTTTTAATGCATTTTTACACAATGTTTAGTGGTATTCTATTGATTTGAAATCATCTGTTTGTTCTGAACATCCCAAATGAAATAGTCAACTCCAAAATCGATTGATATTCCCCAATAGGTCAGATATGGCCCAATTTCTTCAGGTCCGATCCACCATTCATTTCTACCAGATTCCGGATCGACTGGAATACGAATTTCATGAATATTACTGGTTCCGGAAGAGCTACTAAGCAAATCGTAAGTATTGTATAACTCTGAAAAGATTGCCGAGAAAATTGACGTGAAATTCGTTGCCAATCCGTAAATGATAATTTTAGTATCTTCAAAAAAGAAAGCGTATTTCTGTATCTCAAGAGGATATTCATTTGCTTTTTCAAGTTCGCCAAGGGAATCAACAAATGGTTTGAACACCGCATGCTTGACAATATCATATGCAGCCCCTCCAATGAAAGCTCCTTTTAAGAAATCAATAAGACTGGTGTTTACAAATATTTCAAACCACATTTCAAAGCTTCCTCCTGCGGCTGGCATCCATATAGGACGTTCATGGACATTAAACGATTCTTTCAAGGAATTTTTAAAATCATCTGTTCCTCGAAACATCCCCATCCTATATTCAAAACTTATCTGTGTAATCATGTCTTTATTTTCAATTACCACTAATGGTTAAGCTAAAGTTGAGTTTAAATTTACTTTAGCGCCCGATAACGGCAATCGCGAAGTTAGCTGCTGAACAGCACATAGCCAAAAAAAAGCAAGCGAAATTTTAAACAGTAAAACCATTTAATAATTCAACCATTCAACCAATTTATTTCACACTGTTGACGCTAAAATATCTCCCATAATTTTTTGCGCTAACTCATTGGCCTTCTCTTCTGTTTGGCTCTCAGAATAAATGCGGATAATCGGCTCGGTATTGGATTTTCGCAGGTGTACCCATTCTTTGTCGAATTCAATTTTTACCCCGTCAATTGCATTTACCGGATGGTCGCTGTA
>NVWW01000029.1 GCA_002746335.1 Flavobacteriales bacterium
TCCGTCAGGATTGCCACAGGTAGCATCATTTGTAATTGCAGAAACTGTCAGCACAGCAGGTTCGGTAATGGTTACAGAAGCAATAGCCGTACAACCGTTTGCATCGGTTACAGTCACATTGAAAGGACCAGCACATAGTGAATTGATATCTTCTGTTGTTGCGGCATTGTCCCAGCTATAACTGTAAGGCGTGATTCCACCACTTGCTGTTAAATCTACCGCTCCAGCACATACACTGTTACAAGTCAAATCCGTTCCTGTTATGGATGTAGTTAATGCTGGTGGCTCGGTGATGCTGGTAGTAGTATTCGCTGTACAACCATTGTCATCAGTAACAGTTACATTGGCCGCTCCCACACAAAGTCCCGTAGCAGTAATTGTAGTCTGACCGTCTCCCCATAAATAAGTATAGGCAGTAAGGCCGCCAGAGGCCGATACAGTGGCAGCTCCCGTACAGTTGCCGTTGCAATCAACATCGGTGGTAGAGGTGATCGAGGCGCTTAATGCAGGGTTCTCTGTTATGGTTACCGAAGATGTTGAAACACATCCCACAGCATCGGTAACCGTTACCGTTACAGCACCGGCACACAAACCCGTTTCAATAGTTGTTGTTCCACCACTTGACCACAAATAGGTATAGGGAGTGGCTCCTCCTGCTATCGTAACACTTGCCTGACCGTCACATAATCCGTTACAAGATACATTGTTGTCAATCGATGCGGTTGCTGTGCCGCCAGAAAGGTTGTTCACTATTGCAGAACCTGTGGCCGTACACCCGTTGGCATCKGTKACCGTGACATTATAGGTATTGGAAGGTAGTCCTGTAACACCMGATGTTGTTGAACTCCCGACATCATCCCATTGATAAGAATAAGTAGTGGTACCACCTGCTACAGATACCGATACATCCCCGTCAGATTGGCCACAGTTAGCATCATTGGAGGAAGGGGTCAATACTAACGCTGCGGGTTCGGTGAGCGTCACTCCGGCTGTAGCTGTACAACCGTTTGCATCGGTTACAGTCACATTGAAAGGACCGGCACATAGTGAATTAATGTCTTCGATGGTAGCTGCATTATCCCAGCTATAACTGTAGGGAGTTACTCCGCCCCCGGCCGTCAGATCGGCTGCCCCATCACAGGCCRCGTTACAACTGATGTTTGTCCCGGMAACTGAAGCGGTTAAAACAGGTGGCTCRRTGATRSTNGKKNGTAGTATTCGCTGTACARCCATTRGCATCRGTMACAGTTACATTGGCCGCKCCCACACAAAGYCCYGTWGCAGTAAYTGTAGTCTGACCGTCTCCCCATAAATAASTATAGRCWGTAAGGCCRCCAGAGGCMGATACWGTKGCAGCWCCCGTRCARTTGCCGTTGCAATCAACATCGGTGGTAGAGGTGATCGAGGCGCTWARTGCMGNNGGTTCKSTGNNATGGTTAYSSWMGMTGWWGMWAYACATSSYRSWRCWTGTGCATCAGTAACATCAATGGTATATGTTCCGGCTGATAAGCCGGTAGCCACAACAGTTGTCTGGCCAGAAGGTGTCCACAAATAGCTGTATGGCGTGGTTCCCCCACTAACACTGGCTTCTGCGCTTCCATCACTACCTCCGTTGCAGGAAACATTCACCGGATTAATTACAGTAACTGTCGGAGCGCCAGCATCGTTTACAGCTACGGCAGCAGTCGCTATGCAGCTATTAGCATCCGTTACCGTTACATTATAGCCACTGGCGGCAAGCCCCGTTGCTGTAGCATCAGTTTGAGAAGAACCGTCATCCCACAAGTAAGTATAAGGTGTGGTGCCGCCAGATGGTGTTACCGTAGCATCTCCATTGCTTCCTCCACAAGTAGCATCATTGGATGAAGTAACTAAAGTAATGGCTGAAGGCTCATTAACAACAAAGCTATTCGTTGTAGTACAACCGTTGGCATCGGTTACCGTTACATTGAAGGTGTTGGCACACAACCCAGTGGCCGTTGATGTGGTTTGGAAACCAGCATTGCCGTCCCAGTCATAAGAATAAGGAGTGATGCCACCTGAAGGTGTTACAGTAGCATCCCCATCGCATACTCCGTTGCAACTCGCATCGTTGCCTGCGGTGGATGAGGTCAATGCGGTGGGTTGGGTTACCGTGTAGTTGTCATTGGCCGTACAACCGTTGGCATCGATTACCGTTACGGAGTAGGTATTGGCACATAAACTCGATGCTGATGAATTGGTGCCGGCTCCATTATCCCACGAATAGGTATAAGGTGTTGTGCCTCCGCTCACCGATGATGAAGCTGTACCAGTGCATACTCCATTGCATACAATATTTGTACCTGAAGCGGTAACTGTTAAGGCAGGTGGTTGAGAAACAGTCGTAGTGGCAGTTGCCGTGCAGCCGTTGCCATCTGTTATGGTTACGGTGTAAGTAGCAGCGCATAAACTTGAAATTGAGGAAGTAGTTGCCGCATTACTCCATAAATAGGAATAGGGTGTTGTGCCTCCTGAAGCGGTTGCAGTTGCCGTGCCGTCACATATTCCATTGCAGGACGCAGCAGTAGAGCTAGCGCTGGCGGCTAAGGCCGGTGGTTGCGTAATGGTAACCGAAGCCGTTGCTGTACAGCCATTTCCATCAGTAGCTGTTACTGTATAAGTTCCATCGCAAACACCCGATTTAGTAGGGCCACTTCCCAAAGCACCACTCCATGAATAAGAATAAGGCGTTGCGCCACCAGAAGCAGAGGCTGAAAGCGTTCCATCGCAAACACCATTGCAGTTTGGGTTAGTGCCTGAAGCAGTAACAGTTAAAGCGGGTGGTTCAATTATTGCAATTGATGCCACATCAGTGCAACCGTTAGCATCGGTTATTGTTACAGTATAGGTTGCAGGACACAGTCCTGTAATTCCACCCATGGTTCCCCCGTTGCTCCAGTTGAAGGTATAGCCGGAAGTTCCTCCTGAACCTGTTGCTGTTGCCGAACCATCACAAGCCCCAAAGCAGGAAACATTTGTTCCTGTAACAGCGACCGTTGGCTCGGGATATACGGTTACGGTTTGGGTAGCCGTGATGGTGCATCCAGCCGCATCGGTAATGGTTTGAGTAACCGTATATGTTCCTGCAGCGGAATAAGTGTAGGAAGGACTTGCTGCTCCGACAGTGGTACCTGTTGATGTGCCAACACCATCGCCAAAATCATAATCATAAGTTGGGCAACCGATTCCGCAACTTCCGGGCACAGCACCTGTATTGTTGAAATCAAAGCTGTTTCCGGCCAGACACTGGTTGCCATTGTAGCTAAACCCAGCAGTAATTGCTACCCCGGGAGCTACAGTTGCATTTCCGATAGCTGTACAACCGCTGGCATCAGTTACAGTTACATTGTAAGTTCCATCACAAAGATTAACAATGTCTTCTGTTGCTGCACCGTTTGACCACGAATAAGTAAATGGGGAAGCTCCTCCCGAAACGGTCATGTTGATAGCTCCATCGCAGGCAGCATCACAAGATTCATCTGTTACTACAAAAGATACTGTCGGATCAGGAACAACATTGACAATTTGAGTAGCTGTGCAGGTGCAGCCGTTGTCATCGGTAATAGTTTGTGTAACTGTGTAAGTTCCTGCAGTTGTATAAGAATAAGAGGGGCCTGCTGCTGCTGCATCTGTACCGGTTGATGTTCCAACTCCATCACCAAAATCATAATCAAAAGTAGGGCAGTTCATGCCACAACTACCCGGCACATCGCCTCCATTTGCGAAATTAAAACTGTTTAGTGACAAACATGTTGTTCCCGAAAAGGTAAACCCACAGGCAGGCGCTGTACCGGCTGCAATAACAACAGTTGCTGAACCGAGACATCCGTTATTATCAGAAACATCAAGCGTATAAGTTCCAGCGCAAAGTCCGGCGGCATTGGCAGTTGTTTGCACAGGTGATGTATTCCATGAATAGCTATAAGGTGTAGTACCACCAGAAACACTTGAAGTTGCAGAACCATCACACAGCCCTGCACAGCTTTCATTCGCCCCTGAAATACTTACGGTTGGGGCCGCTGCCAATGTAATGCTTTGCGTGGTACTCGAGCAGCAAGTCGGGTCAGCGGACTCACAAGTGGATAAAGTTACGGTGTAAGTTCCCGCTGTTGACCACGAAACTCCTGAAGGGTTTTCAGCAGTAGAAGTGGATGGTGATCCCGTAGAGAAACTCCAGTCATAAGTAAAGTCGGGTGCTCCCATTGTTACTCCCGAAGAACCGGTATTGGTAAAATCAAAAGTGCTGCCCACGCATTGAGGAGAATTGGAAGTGAAACTTGCAATTGGCGGGGTGCAAGCAGATGGCGGTGGCGGTGGCGGCAGTGTTTCTGTGTAGGTACATGGGGTAGTGCCTTCGCTGTAATCCAAATCAATAGTAGCTGGATAACCGTTGAGAGTAAATGTGATGTTGTCGCAAACACTGTTTGGTTGGTTAATGCAAGTGGCATCATTATCATCGGGCGCAAGCTGGTTCCCAACGGTACTACCACAGCCTCCAACAGTAATACCTCCCATCGCAGCACTTATACCGCTGGTACATCCACCTGTTAGAACCGTGCTTCCACAATTCATAAAAGAGGCACAACCGCCTTGACAATATTGATAAGTGGTGGAGTAATTGGACGTTTGAATGCTGGCAACACTGGAATAAGTACCTCCGGTAGGGGTAATGGTAAAACTGGTGATGGCCCCCCAGTTTACATCAACACCGAGGCAAACGGTAGCGGTCATGGTGTAGGTGCCGTCACCATTGTCGGTAATCCCAGATATAGTAAAACTCCCTAAATTACAGGCATTATTGGATTCGTAAACAAAGAAAAAACAGGCAATGAGAATTGCTTTAAGTGAAAGGTAAAATTGCTGTTTCATATAATTATCATTATTTATAGATGCTCTTAAGCAGGGCTTCAAACTTAAAGCACCTATTATTTTTGATAGAATTCAGCACGCAGACGGTAGTTTTCATTATGGTTGCCTTTTAAAAATAAATTTTTTGGTTCAAATTTATTCAGCAAATTATCTTCTTATTTAGATTTCTTAATAAATAAGTAATTTTGATCTTTAATTTTTCGGATAAAATGCCCAAAATCAAAGATAAAAATTCTACGACAACCGACAAAATAGTTTCTCCTAAATATCTCTATGTCACCAGTTTTATTGAAGGCGGCTCTGTGATGGGCGTGGAGTTGCTGAGCGTAAAAATGATTGCACCATATTACGGCAACTCACTCTACGTTTGGGCGTCCGTGTTAGGCATTACGCTTGGCGGGCTGGCAATTGGCTATTTTTTGGGCGGCATAGCATCCAAAAAATACCCTCAAACCAAAGCACTGTTTTACGTGCTACTTGTGTCAGCAATTACTGTATTCCTAATGCCGATGTGGGGAAACATCATTATGAAAATGACCTTAAACCTTGATTTGATTACCGCAACAGTAATTTCTTGTGCGTTCTTCCTGCTGCCACCGCTGGTTTGCTTTGGAATGACTTCGCCCATTATCATTAATTTATTGACTGAACAAGTAGAAGATGCCGGAAAGGTCTCAGGCACGGTGTATGGCGTTTCTACCATAGGCGGCATTTTGATGACCTTCATCACAGGGCTTTATTTACTTCCTCAAATGGGCATCAAAATTACTACCTACATTATTGCGGTGCTGTTGCTGCTCATTCCTGTGATTTATTTTATTTATTCGAAAAAACACATTGTAGCCGCTATCCTTGTCCCTGTAATTCTTTTACTGATAGGAAAGGCCTCGCTATCAAAAACTGAATATAACTCACATCTTAAATTAAGAGACAAATCAGACGGACTGTTGGGGCAATTGCTGGTGATTGACGACATGAAAACCGAAAAGCGCTCGCTGTTCATCAATTCCATTTCGCAAACTTTTATGCACTTGCCGACAAGGCGCAGCCAATGGCAATACGTGCATCGTGTTGCGCTGTACGCTTCCTTCATGCCTGCTAATTCAAAAGCGCTGATTTGTGGGCTGGGAGGGGGAAATTTAGTCAATGAATTCAAAAATCTAAATTTCGAAGTGGATGCCGTTGAATTGGACGGAAGGATGGAAATACTCGCTCGAAAATATTTTTACATGAATCCCGAAGTGAACACTTTCGTTGATGACGCCCGCCATTATATCCGCACATGCAAGAAGCAATACGACATTGTTGTACTGGACATGACCGCAGCCGAAAACCAGCCTGCTAATGTTTACACCATAGAAGGATTCACAGAAATTTACAATCTTTTATCGGAAAACGGGGTTATGTTCGTCCATTATCAAAATGTACTGGAAGGCAAGCATGCACTGGCGGTAAAGTCTATTGGAAAAACACTGCAAAAAGCTGGCTTTCAAGTTCGCTTAATCAATACGCAAAAAGACCCGAAAGAAACAGGCGAACAGATGTTTTTCGCCACCAAACAGCCCATTGATTTAACCAACGAGACCTTCGACAGACGCGACAGGTTTGCCGACCCGTTCAACTTTCCACGCGGGAAAGAGATTTTTATAGCGAATTATGATTTTACTGATGGATTAATCCTCACAGACGACAAGCCAATCATGGATTTCCTGCACATCAATACGCTTGACATGACTCGCATCAGTTCTATCAATGTGACCATCCCGATTTTACTTAAGGAAAAAATAGAATTGATAGAATAAAAAGGGCATGGGACAGGGGACAAGTGATTATCTATAAATGACCAATGACTGCTACCGCCAACTGCCGCTACCTATTAGCACTTGTATTCTGCATTTTGTATTTTGTATCTGTTTACGGACAAACCGCCAGTTTCACCCCCAGCGATACCCTCGGCTGCGCACCTTTTTCTGTTAATTTTACCAATACCAGTACAGGCGCTGTTTCTTATTCTTGGGATTTTGATGACGGCTTAACCTCGACTCAAACTCATCCAAATCACACATTTTACGGAACCGGAAATYACACCGTTTGGTTGTATAGCTATGACTCGCTTTCTAATGTTGACAGYRYCTCTRTGACTATCAGYRTTCCCKCTACCACACCTTATTTTTTGCTGCCGCCTCCCTCCTGCCCCAGCAGAGTGCTGCAATTTACCGTTTTGGGAAATTATGACAGYGAYAACTCRGTGCAATGGAATTTYGGTGACGGGTTCATMGCCAGTTCATCTTTTGCAGAACATGCTTATGCTGCTACTGGTGATTTTACTGTAACCATGACGGTGACCAATTCCAATTGCGGAACAGTGATGGATTCTGCCCAAATAGAAATTACGGAYACYATTATTCCAGAAGTGCACGTMCATTCCTACGGAACCGGAACCAMYATCTGTCCCGGAGAGAATTTTCCTTTCTTTTATGAYGAAGATTTATCCATTTTCTGGGATTTTGGCRATGGTGTGACCAGCACCGACCCCTACCCYGTKCAYTCCTATGACTCWRYWGGWAATCACACTGTTTCCATTTCCGTAACTAATGAGTGCGGCAATACGGGAACGATTGATACYATCATTACTGTTAGTAACAACGTAGTTCCTTTTGTTTCGTTTTCAAAAGACAAATTGCTCGCTTGCCCAAACGAKYYCATYAAATTTACTGGCGGTGCAGGATTCGGCTACACTTATTTTTGGGAATTTGATGMTGGAACAACTGCTGACGGRCAAGTTGTTACACACAGTTTTGCWCAAACAGGAATTCATACCATTGATTTGTTCGTAACCAACGAATGCGGCAACAGTGACTCAACAAGTGGAACCATTACAATCACAGATACGCTGACACCTGTGGGCTGGATGTACATTTCAGACAAAACTATTTGCCCCGGAACTGAAATACAGTTAATTGCCCAAAGCGGGCATGYCCAATATGTTTGGGATTTTGGTRATGGAAATACCGACAGCATTCAAACCAYTTCGYATACATATAATAATGTRGGCWCCTACCCCRTCCAATTGACTTTGGAGAATGAATGCGGAAATTCGGYAACTTATTTTGATACGGTAATTGTTGATYCRACTTTTTCTCCTACYGCTTCATTTTCGMTYAGTCAACTCACTTATTGCCCTGGCAGCAGTGTGCAATTCAATTATGMCGGAAGCARTGATGCKGTAAATTATTTTTGGRATTTTGGWGATRCTTCTACRGRCACRCTRCMAAATCCAACACATGCCTATTCCGATACAGGAATTTATTCCGTKACCTTAATYACYACCAATGCTTGTAACAAAACCGACACTTTTATYAATYCCATTACAATTAATTCTTCTGCCACTGCCCTTGCTGCTTTTGAAGTATATCCCGATATAAACGTTTGCCCCAGCACCCTGCTTTCTTTCGTCAATCTCAGTAGCGACACCGGCAACTGCTTTTGGGATTTTGGAGATGGCACGACAAGCACGACACCCAACCCAACACACATATATTCTTCAGGCGGGAATTACTTGGTGAAACTCACTGCAACCAACAATTGCGGGAACAGCAGCATTATTACACAACTTGTGATTGTGAGCAGCGCCAACGAGCCACTTGTAAGCATTGTCTCGACTGATGCCAGCTTGTTTGGTACCTGTGACGGTTCGGCTGTGCTTAGTGCAACCGGAGGAATGCCACCCTACACTTATCAATGGAGCACAGGGGCAACGGAAAGCAGCATTGTCGGGCTATGTGCAAGTACTTATTTTCTCACCCTAACTGATGCAAATGGATGCACGGCAATCGATTCGGCAATTGTTTCGCAACCCGTTGGCACGGACGAGTTGACAGTTCACAATTCAAAGTTCACGGTTTTTCCGAATCCGAACAATGGACGTTTTGAATTAAGAATGAATAATGAAGAATTAAGAATGAAAAATTACGAGCTGAAGGTGTCAACTTTGCTCGGAGAAACAATTTTTTTGCCAACTGCCAACCGCCAACCGTCAACTATCAACATTGACATCTCAACATATTCCAAAGGCATTTACCTTGTCGTGCTTCAATATGAAAAAGAAATGTTTATGGAGAAAGTGGTGGTTTATTAGCTATTCAGCGATGAGCTTCCCAGCCCCAATCATCTGCACTCCTGCACTTATTTCATAAATATAAATCCCGGAAGGAAGATTATCTCTGCGAATTTCTGATTTCTGATTTCTGATTTCTGATTTCATCACTTCCCTTCCAACCAGGTCATAAATCCTTAAATCGTAATTTGCACTTCGTAAATCGTAAATTTCAATGATAAATGACTCGCTGAAAGGGTTGGGGTAAACCAAAATATTGGCATAACTACCGTAAATTTTCGTTGCGGAAGTAGTCACTGCATCCATGTCCCACACAATGTTTTTGGCAATGTTGGTGATGACAGGCGCATTGAAATCGAAGATGATACCCACGCGGTTTTCAATCACCGTGCCGATTTGGTTGCCTGCTACTTGGTCAACCTTGAACTTCACAAAGCCGTGGCTGGCGAGTTCGTTGGTCGTGCTGTCGGGTAGCAAAATGTTGTCAAACGTCCATTCCAAAATTCCCGGCCCGTAAATCTTGAAGGTGTAGGGATGACTACTCGCTCCGCTTTGCACGGTGATTACATCAAGGTATTGCGTTAGCGTATCCCGAATTACAACGCGGAAAGCCGTGTCCGTGCCCGTATTCTGGAAATTGACGTGGTATTCCAAAACATCGGTGGAGTCAATGTAGTGGTTGTCGGTCAGCCCTGCGGGTTTCACCTGCTTGTCGTTGGGGTCAATGCCAGCGGTGATTTCGCGGCAGTCAATTTCGATGTTGTGGTCTTGGTCATCTTCTGGAACCACTATAATTTCACCAAGTTTCAAAGGCGGGCCGCCACAGAGCTCCACATGCGCTTGCGGCTGGCTGTTACCGGGATGGCCGGGGCGCTGGTCAGCTTCCAAACGAATCGTATTGCCATTGGCAGGCCGGCAAATCACCGTGCTGTCGCCACCAGCCAACTGGAAAGCACCTGAATCTACCAAGATATTGTTCTCGTAAATGCGGTAGTCGCTTGGCCCTTGCATGTCTCCCGTGCCCGGGTCGCCTGTGTTGGTGATGGTGAAACAGGCGATGCTGTCATCAACGCATTCACCTTCCACCGCCACGCTCGACTTGTCCCAAGCGGTATCCACAGGCAGGCAAAGGGTATCGGGGTAGATGCGCGCCTCGATGCAATGGGTGCTGCCAATGATGGCGCTGCACGAAACGTCTGCGGTAATGTAAAACGTGCCGCACTGAGTGACGCCCACTGTGCCGATGTTGAAGATGTAAGTATTACCACTTTGACTACTCCACGGCAGGGTGCTGCTTGCGGGCGTTACCACGCTGTCGAACTCCACTTCGATGTACACATTGGTGGCGTCTACCGTGCCCGTGTTGCAATAGTTGACGGTGTAGGGGGACGGCATACACGGACGGATGGCCCAGGTGGAGATGTCAACTTCGAGAAGGGGGCAGAAAATTGAGATTTCATTGGCAAAATCATTAAAATAAGAAGTGTCATAAAATGTGGTAAAATTAACTGAATAATAGGTAGGGGAATTGGGACAAGTTTGTGCCCAATAGTTATTAATGGGTACTTCTTCCACTGTATAATTTCCCGTATCAAGTGGTGACACTGAGTAATATCCATCAGAATCAGCCGTGGCATATAGTGGTCCTGGTTCAACTTTAATTAACCAATTTGATAATTTATCTTCAAGCGAATCATTGATGCAATCCGAGTTTAAATCGTAAAACAAACGCCCCGCTATCATATTTGAATGGACATTTCCTAAGCCATCGGTTTTAATCACATAAAAATCCCCGTCTGTACTACTACCAAAACTTGTCGTGAACCCAACAATTGCATACCCCCCATCCAGTGTTTGCACTAATGAACAACCCATGTCATAACCAATTCCGCCAAAAGTATTGGTCCATAAAACGTTTCCATTATTATCTGTTTTTATTAAATAAACATCTACTGATGACGCTGAATCAAAGCTTTCACCCACGAAGACATACCCGCTATCTGTAGTTTGGGTAAGCCCAAAGCCCATCCAACTCCAGTAAGTGTCAGGATATTCCTTTGTCCACAATGTGTCTCCGTTAGCATCAGTTTTAATTAAACTATAGTAGCAATCAATTGTATCACAAGCCCACGCATCAATTATGTAGCCCCCGTCAATCGTTTGCTGAACCGAGCCATCATAATAGTAATAGTCTGCTCCATCAATGATTTTTGACCACTGAATTACACCAGCAGCATCAGTTTTTACTAAGTACAAATAACAATCCGTTGAATCACAAGTGTCTCCTACCAATATGTATCCTCCGTCACTTGTTTGCTGAACTGCGCTTCCTGAGTAATAATAATAAGTATGTATTGAATTGAAAAACCTTGTCCATGTTGTGTCTCCATTTGCATCAAGTTTGATTAAATGCAGATAAGAATTGATAGAATCCCACGCCCATGCTCCAACGATGTATCCCCCGTCATTAGTTTGGTGTGCCGAATTAACATAGTAATAATAATAATCCTGCCAGCCCAAGTTTTTTGTCCAAACTGTATCTCCATTAGCATCGGTCTTAATTAAATGTACAAAACAGGTAATTGTATCACATGTCCACCCTCCACCAATGATGTATCCTCCATCGGTTGTTTGCTCCACATTAATTGCATAGCCACTATGAATAACATCACCATAATATTTAGTCCATATTGTATCTCCTTTTGCATCGGTTTTTATCAAAAAAATACGTTCATTAGGTTGCTCCAAAGACCACCCACCTATGATATAACCCCCATCAGCAGTTTGCTGAATGGAATTGCCCTCATCATAAGCAGGTGATGTTCCATAGGTTCTCTCCCACCCTTGCCCAACAACAGCAAAAGACAACACCAAAACGCTCAGAAAAAGAAAGGTATTTCTAAAAAAGGAAGGCATCTTAGGGGTTTAATACGGTAAAGGTAGGGAAAAGGTTTTGACAGAAACTCCCTTTTAATCCCCCGTCCTTCGGCACCCCCTTTGAAAAGGGGAAAATTGCATGTCGCGCAGGCTTTTGCTTTAAAATTTACAGAGTAATTTATGAGGAGAGAACGTTATCCGCGAGCCAACTGTCCTTTAAAGGAACTTCCCAGTTGGTTTCGAACTCGGCCTTGGTGGCAACGAGGTTGTTGAAGATAGGAGTCTCCCCCAAGCCCTCCTCAAAAGAGAGGGCTTTAAGTTCATTCAGATGGGAGGTTTTAATTTCTTCATCATCTACGTAAGCAACTTGCATGCGGTCGAAAAGATTAATACCATAATCCTTTTCCATTTGCTGCATAAAATGCACGGACTTGTCAATAGAGCAACCTGAAGCGGAAGTGTGTTGTTCATCTACAAATACAACAACAAAACGGTTGTGGAACACTTCGATAGCGGCTTGCAATTCCTTGCCGTGCGAGCCCCAGTTAGCCACAAACTCATTAGCCTTTTGGTTAATTTCATTCACTTCAGCATCGGAGAATTCGCGGTTGCTTTGGTAAATCCAAACGCGGGAATGAGGGGGAAGAGTTTTCCAATTCATAGTATCTACGAATAACGAATCTATACGAATTTACGAATAAAAATTGTGATGGTTCAATTCGTGCTTCGTAGATTAAAGATTGCTGGCTTGTGCCACCAATTCCGCCAAATCGAGCACTTTCACTTCGCTTTCTTTGTTGAAGTGTTTCACGCCATCGGTCATCATGGTCATGCAGAAAGGGCAGGCCGTGGCAATTATATCAGGGCTTAGCCCAAGAGCCTCTTCGGTACGCTCTACGTTTACTTCTTTGTCGCCTTTTTCAGCATCTTTGAACATTTGCGCGCCACCCGCCCCACAACACAAACCACGGCTGCGGCTGCGCTTCATTTCCATCAAGTTGGCATCTAATGATTCGAGTATTTCGCGGGGCTGCTCATAAATATCATTGCCTCTGCCCAGGTAACAGGAATCGTGGTAAGTTATCGTTTTTCCCTTGAAGTCGCCCCCGTTGAATTTGATTTTACCTTCATTAATCAGTTTCTGAAGGAAATCACTGTGGTGAAGCACTTCGTAATTGCCTCCCAATTCAGTATATTCGTTTTTGAAAGTGTTGTAGCAGTGCGGACAAGCAGTTACTATTTTTTTAACATTATAGCCATTGAGAATCTGAATGTTGTTCATGGCTTGCATCTGAAAAAGAAACTCGTTACCTGCCCTCCGGGCCGGATCACCGGTACAGCTTTCTTCTTTGCCAAGTACTGCAAATTTGATTCCCGCCTTAGTTAAAATCTTTACGAAATCGCGGGTAACCTTGACGTAACGGTCGTCAAAAGCGCCTGCGCAGCCTACCCAAAAAAGAACTTCGGGCTGTTCGCCTGCGGCTGCCATTTCGGCCATTGTCGGAACCTTTACTTGTTGATTATTATTCTCTTCCATTCGATTAACAAATAACTATTAACCATTAACTTTTAACTGAATCCCCTCTGCCCAGTTCATCCTGTCTTCAGGTGAGAACTGCCATGGTGCTCCATTATTTTCGATGTTGGTAAACATCATGTTCCATTCGTTTGGTGCTGATGATTCTTCCATCACCAAATATCTTCGTGCATCCATGATGATGGAAACATGATCAATATTTACAGGACATTCCTGCACACAAGCATTGCACGAAGTACAGGCCAGCAACTCTTCTTTCGAAATGTAATCACCCACGAGCGATTTCCCGTCAGTATAATTATTGTCTTTGGCAAAATGAGGGCCTTTGTCCTTCATTCTTCTACGTACATCCACCATTATTTTACGAGGTGAAAGGAGCTTTCCGGTAATATTTGCCGGGCAAACCTCTGTGCAACGGCCACATTGGGTACAGGTAAGCGAGTCCACATAATTTTTCCAGGTAATGTCTTCGATATCTTTGACACCAAATCTGGATGGGGGTGCGGCTTCTTCACCTTCAGGGGGAGCAGCAAAAGCGGTGTCAGGATTCATCATCAATTCTACTTCTTTGGTAACGGCAGGCATGTTATGCATTTTGGTATAAGGCTTCAAATCGGTGAGGAACACATTCGGCACGGACATAATTACGTGAAAATGCTTGGAATAAGGCAGAACATTCAGAAAAACAAACACCATAACGATGTGTGTCCACCAATTAGTTTCGTGGAATAGATGCACGGATTCAGGGGACATTCCCGAAATCATTCCTAAAAACATGGCGCTGACCGGAAACGCTCCAACGTAGTTTTCAACCGATTGCATATAACCCATGTTCATGCCCATTAATGACACCATGAGCAGTAAAATCATCAGTAATGCAATGGTCGCATCCCAATGGGATTTGTGCGTCATTTCAACGCCTTCAAAGCGCTTTACTTTCATGATGTGCCTTCTCACCAAAAAGGCAACACAAGCAATAATAATGATGGCTGCGAAAATGTCACCTGAAGCAACAATAAGGGTGTAAAGAGGCCCAAGAAATTGGAGGATTCTTTCAGTTCCCGCTACTCCGTCAATAGCCATCTCTGCTGTGCCAATAGTGATTACAATAAACCCCCACCATACCAGCGCATGCAACAAGCCAATAACAGGCTTTCGAAGAATTTTTGTTTGGCCGAAAGCCACAAGTAACGTGGTTTTTGTACGTTCTCCAATGTTGTCAATTTTGAAGTCTCTTTTTGTAATTCGGAAAAAAGAAATTAGGCGGTTTACGGTATAACCGAAGACCCCCGAGGCAATGAGAAGAAAAACGGTGAAAGCAATTTGTTTTGACATTTACTGCGAATTAAAATAGCCTTTGTTTTCCGATAAAAATCATGAATTAATCTTACTTGCCACTATTTTGCTTTGCTGCTTTTTTGGCCTGCTTGTTCTTTTTTCTTTGAATTTTATTTTCGCTCCAGCCCAATGGCGCCATAAATTTCTTGGGGTTATTTTTCAATTCCAGCAACAGCATATCCATGTTTGTTACCATGCTGTCTAATTTCAAATACACCTTGTCGTCATTGAGCAGCTGACCTACCGTGCCTTCTCCTTGGGCTACTTTTTCAAGCATTGCCGCTACATCGGCAAGGGCTCTGTCTGCGCTTTTCAACGTGGTAGCCATGTCCACCGAAGCAAGCGAGTCGCTGAAAGTGGAGAAATTATTGAGAATGTTGTCAATTTCTTGTTCGTTTCTGTTAATGTTCGTAGTTATTGCATCGAGGTTAGACATGGTTCTGCTAAACTTGCGCGTGTTGTTGCCAATCATCGTATCTACCTTCATAGCCACCTGCTCAAATGTTTCAAATGACCTCCTGATGCTCTCAAAACTGGCTGAGAGGTTTTTGCGTGCATCTTTATCCAAAATTTGCTGGATGATTTTGATGGCAGTGTCCATCTGGGTAATCAGTACCATTGCCTTGTCCCTCACCGGCATCATTGCATTAGTCCACTCTTGTGTAAGCGAGTTTTGATTAGCCCCTTCAATCGTATCGTTTAGTTCTATACTTACAAAACTCTTTTTATTGAATTCCAGTGCTATGGCTTTTGAACCGAGCAAGTCAAGGTTAACAATTCTCGCCAAGCTGCCTTTGGGAATTTTCACTGACTCATCTGTAATAACAAAGCCCACTACGAGGGTGCCTTGTTTTTTAGGGTGAAAAGCGATGTTCCTTACATTACCTACAGTGAAACCCTGCAATTGAATAGGGTGGTTGTCCATGAGTCCATCCACATTCTTGTACTCGGCATAATACATGTTCTGTTCTTCGAGTATGTTTATTCCCTTGATATAATTGTAGCCCCAGTACAGCATTGCCAATGCAATGAGCACTACTACACCTACCTTTATTTCATTGGGTATTTTCAAACCAGATTATTTTTCAGCATGCATTAGCTTCATCGCCTTGCTCATGGGGATGCGCTTGCCTTTATAAAACGCTACCACAAAAGCGTCTTTGTATCCCTTTTCCCTAATTTCTGATTGCAATTGTGTGGCCTCCTCCATGTTTTTAGCATTGCCCGCCACATACTTGTAAATACTGCCATCTTTATACTCCCGCACACTTTCCAACCCTTTAAAATTTTCTGGCTTTAATTCCATTTGGGTGGATGCCGAAAACAACTGCACTTTGAAAGCCAGTTGTTTTTTCACCTTTGTATCATCATTATAGTCGTAAAGCGGTGGGTTTTGCACCTCTTTTTCTTCCTGTTTCTTTTCTTTTACTGTTTCTTTCTTAACAGGTATTTCTTCCATTCCTTCCAGGTTTTTTTCAATCTCCTGCTTGTATTCTTTGAAGGCCTCAAAAATGGCGGATGAAATTTTGGACTGGCTGGCAGAATCGTTGAGGAATTTTTCTTCTTCCTTATCAGTCAAAAAGCCTGTTTCGATAAGCACGCTGGGCATCGTAGTGCGGTAGAGCACCAAAAAGCCCGCTTGTTTCACACCCCTGTTACGCCTGCCTATTGTTTTAAAATGGTTTTGGATTTTCTGCGCGATTTTGGTGCTATGCTCCTGGTATGCACTTTGCATAAGGTTAAAAATGATGTATGACTCATCGGAGTTGGGGTCAAATCCCTCGTARTTAGTTTTGTAATTRTCTTCCATTAAAATSGAGGCGTTTTCTCGCTTTGCAACAGCCAAATTCGCATCTGAYTTRTGCAATCCCATAATGTAGGTTTCGGCACCTCTTGAGCCTTTTGGGCCTGAATTCGCATGGATGCAAACAAACAAGTCTGCTTTGTTTTTATTGGCAATATTGGCACGCTCGTGCAGTTCGATAAACACATCGGTTTTTCGGGTGTAAATCACTTCTACGCCTTTGAGGTTTTCCTCTATGAACTTACCGAGTTTTAATGCAATGGCGAGACAAACATCTTTTTCTTTTGAACTTGCACCCAGGCAACCTGAGTCTTTCCCCCCATGTCCTGCATCAATCACCACCCTTTTCACACCAAATGCTGGCGCAGTTTTTGTGTTGAAGGAGGCCATCGGCAAAATGCTCAACACAAGAAAACTCAGCAACAGCCGTTTAGCCGATTCACTTTTTGTTGTCAATATGTTGTGCGGGCGTCTAAACATTCAATATGATAATTGTATAGCTTTGGTGCGTTTTACACACCCTCGCAAAAATAGAATAAATACGTTGCATTCAAAATTGCGCATTTTACATTTGATTCACGTGCTCCTGTTAATTGCGTGGGCAAAACACCCTGTTTTCGCTATTGATTTACTTCCTGTAAGCAATAAAACGCCTTTTTTTGAAATTTCTTTTATAGACACCCTCAAAAATGATACCACYGCTGTTGCAGGTAAACTTCTAAAGCCAAAAAAAAGYACGCTGGATGCAAAAGTCGAATACGAAGCAAAGGATTCGATTCTATTTGATGTCCAATCACAAAAAATGTATTTGTACGGCAATGCAGTGGTGAATTATGAGGACACCAAATTGGAAGCTGCCTACATCGAACTGAGTTTAAAAAACAACCTGATGTTTGCACAAGGAAGAATTGACAGCGCAGGTAAATACGTTGACAAGCCGTGGTTCGAAGATGCTGGGCAGGGCTTTTCTGCCGATTCGCTGAAATACAATTTCGACACCAAAAAAGGGAAAATACACGAAGCACGCACGCAGGACGGTGACGGCTACGTGCACGGCAAGCAAATCAAAATGGTGGAAGATGACATTCTGTATATCAAAAACGGCAAGTACACCACATGCAGTCACGACACCCCGCATTTTCACATTGAGGCCACTAAGCTGAAAATAATAAAAAACGACAAAATCATAACCGGCCCTGCTTATCTTGCAGTGGCCAATATCCCAACTCCACTGGTATTGCCATTTGGTTATTTTCCAAATAAAAAAGGCCAAGCTTCAGGCATCATCATCCCGATGTATGGCGAGTCGCCACGATTGGGCTTTTTCCTCAACAATGGTGGCTATTATTTTGGATTGAATGAATACATGGAATTATCGCTGCTAGGCGACATCTACTCAAGAGGAAGCTACGCGTTGCGAACGAATTACAATTACCGATGGAAATACCGATTCAGCGGCAACCTCAACTTGCAATACGCCAACTTCCGCGAAAGTGATCCCGAATTTCCCGATTTCCAAGAAAGTAAAAATTTTTTCGTAACATGGAGACACAAGCAGGATCCCAAATCGCGTCCCAACAGCAATTTTTCCGCTGATGTAAATGCAGGCAGTGCAGCTAACTACCGGAACAACATCAACAGCACTACGAACAATTACTTGAGGAATACATTTAAATCGAACATCACTTACCAGAAAAATTTTCGCATTCCACTAATCGATAAAAATGCCAGTGTTACCCTCAACGCCAGCCATGACCAAAATACACAAGACAGTTCGCTAAACGTAGCTTTACCTCACATCCAATTTGGAGTGAACGACCGCATCCGGCTGATCCCAAAAGGAAAAAAACAGGTGAAGGAAAGGTTTTACAACAAAATTGCGCTGAGCTACAATGCCGAAACCAAAAACATCCTTAAAACCAAAGAAGATTCGACACTATGGGTTTGGGAAAAGCAAAAAAAGTTGATGCAAAACGGTTTCAAACATCAAGTTCCCATTACCTTACCTACTTTTAAACTATTGAAATACTTAAACTTCAGCCCTCGGGTGAATTATTCAGGCGTGCTGTATCCCGAAACTTATCGCAAGGAATGGAATACAGATTCAAACCGGCTGGAAACAGACACTATTCCCACTATTGAATATTTCCACAATTACAGCTTCAGCGCAGACATGACCACCAGAATTTACGGCCATTTTTCCACCCGCAAAGGCGGGGCGCAATTGAGGCATGTACTCACGCCCTCGGTGGGGGTTACTTTCAAACCTGATTTTTCGGATGAAAAATTTGATTACTACCGCTTCTACTATCCCACAGATACCGATGGAGTTGTTACAGACAGCATCCAATATTCACGCTTTTCAGGTATTTACGGCAGTCCTTCAAAAGGCGAATCAGGCATGGTACGCTTCAACCTCATCAACAATTTAGAAATGAAAGTGCGGTCGAAAAAGGATACTATTTCGGGCTTTAAAAAAATCAAACTTTTAGAGAATTTCAGCCTTTCCACTTCGTACAATATTTTGGCCGATTCACTCAACTGGGCGCCCATCAAAATCAACGGCTGGACGAATCTTTTTAAATCTGTAAATCTAAGATTCACCAGTTCGCACGACCTTTACGCAATTGATATTAAAACAAGGAAAAAACATGAAAAACTCGAATTAGAAAATTGGGATTTAAATGGCAGAATTGCCCGCATGACCAAAGCTACGATTGCGATGAGCTTGAATTTGAAAGGAGGCAAAAAAGACGGGCAACAAAAAACAAGCAAATACGGCACAGCAACTGAATTGGAATACATTAACGCACACCCGGAAGACTTTGTGGACTTCAATGTGCCGTGGTCACTCAACGCAAGCTATAACCTCACCTACAGCCAGCCTGTTTATGAACCTAAATTTGTCAATACATTGCGTTTTAACGGGGACGTGAAAATAACCGATAAATGGAAGGTGGGCTTCAGTTCGGGGTATGATATTGAAAACCGCGAGTTTACCATCACCACCCTCGACATTTACCGCGACTTGCACTGCTGGGAATTGAAGTTTCACGTGATTCCATTTGGCGATAGACAGAGTTACCGCGTTGACTTGCAGGTAAAAGCGCAAATCTTGCAAGACCTCCGCCTCACACGCAGGAGGGAATGGTATGACAATTAAGGACCCCCCTAACCTGAAGCTTTGTTTTGTTGGCCTTTTTCTAATTAAAACATACTTTTACCACCTATAATCTCTACTTGTCGGTTCTTTTACCATGAACATAACACAACAAGGTTTTCGAACAAACATTGTCAGCACTGTTTTTGATCTATCGGGAAAAATGTTGTTGAAAATGACATTGGCTTATTTGCTATACTACATTGCTGTCATTATCATCATGATTCCATGCCTCATTTACATTTTCGGTTTCAGCATGGATACATTAAGCGCCCTCATGGAAGGTGATCAACAAGCCATAACGGAATGGGCGCAGGAATACAGCCAACTTTTCATCAGTGGCGGTTTTAAAAAATTCATTGGTCCTTTTGTCGCTGTACTCATCATTATCATGATTGTTTACAGTTGGGCCTACAACCTGTTCTTCATCATCAGCGGAGAACAAATCGTTCACGGCAAGACCGACTTTGGCGCTGCACTAAAGATATCATTCAGCAAAACTGTATGGGAAATATTAGCCCTGACTTTTATCATTCTGTTGATTTTCGGTGCCGTCATTGCTATTGTCGCAGGTATTGGAACTATTACCGATTCAGGATTAGCTGTGTTTTTGTTTTCTTGCATAGCTTGTGTTTTTCTGCTGCGCTTTTCCCTGCTGTTTCCAGCATTGGCCCATGGAGAAATGCCCCTTGTAGAAACGTTCAACTATAGCTTACATCACATAACTTGGCTACGAGCAATGAAATTATTCGGAGTTGGTATTCTGGCCTTCGTTTGTATTCTGCTGGCTGCTGTGATTGTTGGGATAATCAGCAATTTATTTGCGATGATTCCAGCAGTCGGCCTTGTGTTTAATCAGGCAATCAATATATTTTTCGGTGGTTATATGACCGCATTGATGATTGCTGGCATGTCCGGATTATACTACCGCTATGCACCAGATATTGATAGCGAAGAAATGAAAATCGAAGACCATTTGATTACGGAAGAATAATTCATGAAAAAAATCATCAATACCCCAAATGCTCCTGCACCCATCGGACCTTACAATCAGGCTATTTTGGCTAATAATACGCTTTACATCAGTGGGCAAATCGCCATTGAATCAAAATCGGGAGCCATTATAAATGATAACATCATCGAGGAAACCAAACAAGTGATGGAAAACCTGAAAGCCATTTTAAACGCCACGGAAATGGATTTAAGCCATGTAACAAAATGCACCATTTTCATCAAAAATATGAATGACTTTGCGGAAATAAACGAAGTGTACGGCTCTTATTTTAAAACTGACGCACCCGCACGGGAATGCGTGGAAGTGTCCCGCCTACCCAAAGATGTAAATGTTGAAATTTCTGCGATTGCCTTGAAATAATTACTCATCTGGTGATTCGAACTCATTCGATGCATAAAGGGAGTCCCTCACTTTGTCCCAATCGAATTCGAACTTTTTCGCTTCAAACCCTTCATGAGTTTTATATTCGAGTGATGCCTTGATGCGTGAATTGGTGTGCGGGTGTGTGCTCAAAATCTCTAGCGATTCGTGATTAATCCCGTTCTGCTGCTTTAACCGTCTGAAAAATGCGGCCATCGCAGTAGGGCTTATATTTGATTTTTCTAATAATTTCAACGCATATCGGTCGGCTTCGCTCTCCTGTTTTCTATCAAAAAAAGTGGAAAGAGCTGAACGGCTCACTTCAGTTATCAACACCGGGTCGCCTCCTGTAATGACTCCCGTTATTATCGCCAAGCCCAATTCCTTCACCAATTTTTTCACCACATGCCTTTTTTGCACATGGCCAATTTCATGTGCCAGAACTGCCGCCACTTCTTCTGGATGCTCAGAAAATTCAATCAATCCTTTAAAAACAAAAATATGGCCACCGGGGAGCGTAACTGCATTCACCATTTCGTTGTCAACGATCTTTATGTGAAAGTCGTAATCGGTCAGTTCAACTTGTTGCAGCAAACGATCACAAATCATTTTCAAAGCTGAGTCCAACGTAGGATTATTCAATTCCGCGAAATCGGGTTCGTTGCCGAGCAATTCTTCTACAACTAGTTCGCCTAACTGCTCTTCATTTTCAATCGAAATTTCGAATATTTCCTCATCGGGAAACACAGGAAAAAAATAAAAAAAAGACCAAATAGCTCCAAATGCAGCTAAAAGAATAAACAGGTCCCGCAGCAATTTTTGTCCCATGTGCTAAACCGGAGGTTTGTTGACAGCTTGCTGTTTTTCGCCTTCTCCTTCAATAATTCGGTACACCTGCTCATAGGTGAGCTTTCCAAAGAAAATAAAGTAGTAGAACTGCCCTTTTCTAGCTTTTACCGCAGCAATAATGCTAAAGACAAAATACAGAATATTGGCAATCACCACTGTCCAAAAATAGCCGATGTAAAAATCATCAAAACAACTAAACGACTCACCGCAGGAAACCAAATTACGCACCGTCCAAAACACCAATGCCGCATTCATGATGGTAGTAGGAATTTGAGCGTAAAGCGAATGCAACGAGTGAAACCTCACAAACCGACTTTTCGATTTGTTCACAAAATAATAAATGACGGCAGCAATGAGATTAATAATAGGCAATGGAAGCCCTGCCGCCAGCGCGGCAAACATCATCAAGTAGGCCCCCATTGCATCTTCTTTTTCACGCGTGGTTAACTCATCGGGCTGGGGCAATGAGTGGTAACCCGCATGAACCTGCTGCGAAAAGGTATTTTGCTCCATCTACGCTTGTGGCGGTTTTTCTTCTTCGGAGTCGTCACTTTCAGCCGTACCCTCTTGATCATCTTCTCCTCCATCTTTATCGGAATCGGCCAATGGTTCTTCAGAAGCGGGAGGTGCAGGTGCTGCAGGAGGTTCGTCTACTGCTGGCGATTCCTCTTCCGGTGATGGAGTTGTGGTTTCTTCTTCCGATGTACCCGAGGGTTCTTCTGCAACAGATGGCTCCGGTGCGGGAGGAGGTGGTGGAGGTGGGGCGGTTTCTTCGGCTGAAGGCGTTGTTTCTTCCGATGGCGCATCGAGCACACCTTCTAACACTTCGCTTTCGTCCGGTTTACCTGAAAAGGGAGGATAGTCATCGGTCATGTAAGATAAATATAAACTAACTCGTGTGCTCCAACGTATTAAACCAACATTAAAATCGTGAATGTTTTTCGGATATTGTCCTGTAAATAGAACAATCCACCAAGCAAAGAATCTTAAAATAGACGCCCATATACTAACAAATATTAATACAAACCCATGTGGTAAAGCGCAATAAATTGGTGCAAAAAACAATTTGACTATTGCCATCCCTCTGCTTAGATTTTCAGGATAAGGCATTTCAAAATGAGTGCCCTCATCATTACCATTGATTCCAAATGAAGGGTAACCGTCTGCCAAATTATAAAATCTTGCCATCCATCTAACTTGCCATTTAATTAGACCAACTTGAAATTCAAAAAAACTTTGGGGGTATCTTCCGGTAAATAGGATAACCCACCAGGAAATAAAAGTTAGAATACTAGACCAAATTCCCACAAAGATTAGCAAAAATAAATGTGGTAAATCAATGTAAATAGCCCCGAACAGGGTTCTGAGAAGCAACTCGCCTCTGGAAAATGACTCTTGGTGTTTGATGATTAGTTTCATAAGAAGTGATTTTTGGTTAACAAATTGATTTTGAACGGGGTAAAATAAAGTCATTTATTTTTTGAAACAAAATTTTGTTGAAAAATTTAAGCTAATGCCGTTTTTCTTCCTAAAAAACAAAAAACAAACAACTTGCCAGCAATAAATTTTGTATATTGCAATAACTAATTGTGTTTATGAACTAAAAAAAATACTTTTGTTTTTCTGAAATATTCTGTCTTGGTTATTTTTCGTAAAATTCAGCTTGTTGTTTTGTTGGCCGGAATGGTCTGCATGCAGCCCTTTTATGCACAGGAAAGCGAATACGAAAAGCATGCACACATATTTACTGACGCCATCCTCCACATGGAAAACAAGGCTTATCACGAGGCCCTTCCACTGATAAAAGAATTGCTCAATATTGATCCTAATAACTCCAGCTTAAATTACATCATGGGATACTGCGTCTTCAATTCAACCACCCATAAAGCAGAGGCCATTCCCTACTTAGAAAAAGCCGTTATTTATGCCCACAAGCACTACAATATGCACTCCTATAGTGAAAGCAATGCACCTTTTGAATCATACTACTACTTAGCCAGGGCGTATCATATTGCCAATCAAATGGATAATGCAAAATTTTATTACAACTTGTTTGTGCAGAAGGTCAGCAAAAAGCACCAGTTTTATGCCGATGCAGGCATACAAATACTAAACTGCACCTATGCTAAAGAATTGATGAACACCCCCATAAAGCTTGAAGTAAACAACTTAGGAGAAAATGTAAATAGCCCATACCCCGATTTCAGCCCGGTGGTTTCGCTYGATGAAAAAACAATTTATTTCACTTCCCGAAGATTAAGGGCCGACAGTTCAAACAAGTTTTTCACAGACCCGGCAAACGGCTTGCATTTCGAAGATATTTACGTTTCTATAAAAGATGAAAACGGTGACTGGAAACCAACAGAATTGGTACATTTCAGCCGGAAAGACAACCATGACGCAACCATCAACCTGAAGCATGACAACAGCACGCTTTATATCTATCGCGATGACAAAGGCGATGGCAACCTCTACGAAAGCGAATGGGACGAAGAAGAGCAGGAATGGATGGATCCGGGACGTATTCTCGGCTCTCATATCAACACCAAATCACAGGAAACGCACATGAGTCTGACGGAAGATGACCAAATCATGTACTTTGTGAGCGACAGGCCCGGTGGTTTTGGCGGAAAAGACATTTACCGCTGCATCATGATGTCTGATGAGGAATGGAGCGAACCGATGAATCTCGGCTCCACCATTAACACCTCATATGATGAAGACGGCCCGTTCATCAGCCCTGACGGAAAGGTAATTTACTTCAGCTCAAAAGGCCATAGGGGCATGGGCGGCTACGACATCTTCTATTCTGAAAAGCAGGAAGACGGCAAATGGAGTAAACCGGAAAACCTCGGCTACCCCATCAACTCTACCGATGAAGATGTGTTTTTTGTGGTATCAAAAGACGGCCAGCGGGCCTACTATTCTTCAGAAATGAACAAAGGAGGCTATGGAGAAAAAGATATTTATATGATTAATCACTTGGAGGCCGTTAAAAAAGAACTGGCACTGATAAAGGGCTTTGTAAAAGTGGCTAACCCGAACAATTTTCCTGATGATGTTGTGATTTATGTTCGCGAAAGTGAAACAGGTGAAATGCGACAGTTGGTGCGGCCACAAGACAAAGATGGAAGCTTTATTTTCCTCGTTTTGCCGGGTTATAATTATGATTTGTCATACAATCAAGATGGAGAAGAATTTCACAACGAAAGTATTAAAGTGCCTTACGGAACGGCTTTTAATGCCACCAAAGAAATCATCTATTTAAGACCAGTTGCAGCCAAAGGAGTTGAAACAGTAATACCGCCACAAATCATTGATAAGAAAGAAGAAAAACAGGAAATTTCGCCAGAAACTACTACCCAAGAGGCAGGTAAAAATACCGAAGAAAGCACCGAAACAACAACAAATACTGAAAACAAGGAAGAAACAGCAGAAAATAAAACAGAATCTTCATCAGAAGATAAAACAGAAAGCACAAGCGAAAGCAACACAACTTCTTCCACAACCACATCTGAGTCGACCAGTGCTGAATCAACATCTTCTTCAAATGCATCGTCTGGTTCCAACAAGGTAGAATTCAAAGTGCAAATTGGCGCTTTCCGCAACCTAGACCACGACAAATTGAGTGCTATTTATGCTGAAATTGAAGGATTTGAGCAAATAGAGTCAGGTGAATTCTCTATTCTCACCATTGGATCTTATAGCACATACAAAAAAGCTCGAAAATACCGCGATTACCTGCGAAAGCTCGGTGTTGGAGATGCTTTTGTGGTTGCTTTTTATCAGGGCAAAAAAGTCACTGTTGACAAAGCAAAGGAAATTCTGAAAAGCAAAAAATAATCTCCTCCAGCGCTTTATTTTTTAACTTCGCTGCGCTAAAATCAAAACTCGAAACCTTGAACTTTAAAACACTGAAAACATGAGTTACGATGTAATCGTTATCGGCAGCGGACCGGGAGGGTATGTGGCGGCCATACGCGCCTCTCAACTGGGATTAAAAACTGCTATTATTGAGCGTGAATCACTTGGTGGAATATGCCTCAACTGGGGTTGTATTCCAACAAAAGCCTTGTTGAAAAGCGCACAAGTATTTGAATATTTGAATCACGCAGCCGATTACGGAATAAAAGTAAATGACGTAGAAACGGATTTTGGCGCGATAGTTAAACGCAGTCGTGATATAGCTGATGGGATGAGCAAGGGCGTACAGTTTTTGCTGAAGAAAAATAAGATTGATGTAGTAATGGGGTCGGCCAAAATCAAAGCGTCTGGAAAAGTAGATGTAACCGATGACAAAAATAAAACGCAAACCGTTGAAGCCAAGCATATCATTATTGCTACAGGTGCTCGTTCACGTGAACTTCCCAATCTAAAAATAGATGGCAAAAAAATCATCGGCTACCGCGAAGCACTCGTGCTCCCCAAACAACCGAAATCAATGCTGGTCGTTGGTTCAGGAGCAATAGGCTCAGAGTTTGCCTATTTCTATCAGGCACTTGGAACAGAAGTAACATTGGTAGAGCTTTTGCCTAATGTTGTTCCTGTTGAGGATGAAGATGTTTCCAAGCAACTTGAGCGCTCTTTCAAAAAAATGAGGATGAAGGTGCTCACCGAAGCATCAGTGGAAAAAGTAGATACTTCAGGTAAAGCCTGCACAGTTACCTTAAAAACCAAAAAAGGCATCGAAACCATTGAAGCTGAAATAGTCCTTTCTGCCGTAGGTATTTCATCCAATATCGAAAACATCGGACTGGAAGATGTGGGTATTGCCACTGACAAAGGTAAAATTCTGACAAACGATTATTACGAAACCAACATTCCCGGCATTTATGCCATTGGCGACTGCGTAGGCGGTCAAGCGCTTGCCCATGTAGCCTCTGCCGAAGGCATTATTTGTGTTGAAAAAATTGCAGGCCAAAATCCCGAGCCAATAGATTACAACAATATCCCCGGCTGCACGTATTGTTCACCAGAAATTGCCTCTGTGGGATACACCGAAAAAGCTGCCAAAGAAGCAGGACACGAGATTAAAGTGGGAAAATTCCCGTTCTCTGCTTCGGGCAAAGCCAGTGCAGCAGGGCACAAAGACGGTTTCGTAAAATTGATTTTCGATGCCAAATATGGCGAGTTGCTTGGTGGCCATATGATTGGTTATAACGTTACCGAAATGATTGCTGAAATCGTTGCTACTCGCAAACTCGAAACAACAGGCCACGAAATCATCAAAGCCGTGCACCCCCACCCCACCATGAGCGAAGCGGTGATGGAAGCTGCTGCAGCTGCATACGGAGAAGTGATTCATTTGTAATTAAGCACCTTAAAGGCAGATGAATATCTTAGGAATTTCTGCTTTTTACCACGATTCTGCCGCAGCCATTTTGCAAGATGGAAAAATTCTGGCTGCTGCACAGGAAGAACGTTTCACACGCAAAAAACACGACCCAAATTTCCCTTCAAATGCAGTGCGTTATTGTCTGGAACACACGGGTATTTCCATCGATGATCTGGATGCCATCGTCTTTTATGACAAGCCCCTGCTGAAATTCGAACGGCTGCTCGAAACCTATTATAGGTTTTCACCGAAAGGACTAAGATCATTTCTGATGGCAATTCCTGTTTGGCTGCGCGAAAAATTATTTCTAAAAAAGTTGATTTATGATGAGTTGAAGGAAATTCAGAATTACGACAAAAAAAAGGTAAAGCTGCTTTTTCCTGAACATCACCTTTCACACGCTGCCAGCGCTTTTTATCCTTCTCCCTTTGATGAAGCAGCCATCTTAACGCTCGATGGTGTAGGTGAATGGGCAACGGCTTCTATCTGCCACGGCAAAGGCAGCAAAATCAAAATCCTGAAAGAACTTCATTTCCCCCATTCGTTGGGTTTGCTCTATTCTGCCTTCACTTATTATTTGGGATTTCGTGTTAATTCAGGTGAATATAAACTGATGGGACTGGCTCCTTACGGCAACCCCGAATCAGAAAATTTAAAAAAATATGTTGAACTCATTAAACAGGAATTGATTGAAATACATCCCGATGGCTCTATATGGGTCAATCAGCAGTATTTCAACTACGCTACGGGATTACGGATGGTAAAGGACAAGGCTTGGAAAAAACTGTTCGGCTTTCCGAAAAGAACGGGAGAAGCAAAACTGGAACAAAATCATTGTGATTTGGCATTGGCTATCCAACAGGTTACTGAAGAGATCGTGCTACAAATTGCTCGACATGCCAAGGAATTAACCGGAGCGGAATACTTATGCCTTGCGGGCGGTGTTGCGCTCAACTGTGTTGCAAATGGGAGGCTGCTGAAGGAAGGCATTTTCAAGGATGTATGGATTCAACCTGCGGCTGGCGATGCAGGTGGTGCGCTCGGTGCAGCACAAGCGGCTCATTTCATTTATTTCGAGCAAAAAAGAAAGCTAAAAGGTGCAATGGATGAGATGTCGGGTTCATATCTCGGGCCAGAATACACAAATGATGATGTGATTCGCATGAGCAGAAAATACAAGGCAAAATTCGAGCAATTTGAAAATTTTGACGAGCTGGCAGAAAAAGCAGCAAAGCTTATAGATGAAGGCAACGTGGTTGGCTGGATGCAAGGCAGGATGGAATTTGGCCCGCGGGCACTGGGCGCTCGAAGTATTTTAGGCGATGCACGCAATCCCGAAATGCAGAAGAAGCTCAATTTAAAAATCAAGTTCAGGGAAAGCTTCAGGCCTTTTGCACCATCGGTACTTGCAGAAGATTGCGCTGCCTATTTTGATAATATTACGAAATCGCCATACATGTTGCTTGTGGACACCGTGAAAAAAGAACGCCACAAACCGCTTCCTCAAAATTATCATTCACTTCCTGTAAAGGAAAAATTGTATCACTTGCGCTCGGATGTACCGGCCATTACGCATATTGATTTTACCGGAAGGGTGCAAACAGTGCATAAAGAAACTAACCCAAGATACTGGCAATTAATCAACGAATTTAAGAAAATCACCGGACACGGACTGATTGTGAATACGAGCTTCAACGTACGGGGTGAACCGATTGTTTGCACACCCGAAGATAGCTACCGCTGTTTCATGCGCACAAATATGGATTATCTCGTGATAAACAACTTGATTTTCGCCAAAACTGAACAACCCGAATGGGAAGACACGGACAACTGGAAAGAAGAGTTTACTTTGGATTAACTAATTTTGTAACAATCACTACTAATTAGTGAATTACGAACATTATGTTAGAGCTGTGTTTATGTCTAATCTATGCGCAATTAGTAGAGCAAATTCATTTGTTATGGACTTTCTAACTGACCTGTGGCAATTCATGAAAGAACGCAAAAAATGGTGGCTTGCACCCGTCATCATTGTACTTTTGTTAATTGGTATTTTGGTTGTATTGGGCGGCTCATCAGCTGTGGCACCATTTATTTATACGCTTTTCTAAAATGAAGAGAGAAAAGATACTCGAAAACCTGGCGGTTATCAGCATAGGGTTTATGGTGCTTTATTTTCTATTTAAGAAATTCTGGCTACTCGATGTATCGCTGGCCGTACTGCTGATTGCCGTGTTCATTAAACCACTGGCAAAACTCATTTCAAGAGGTTGGATGAAACTGGCCGAAGGCATGGGCTTTGTGATGTCAAAAGTGCTGCTTTCCATCATTTTCTTTTTGATTTTAACACCAATTGCTTTCCTGCAAAAAATTACCAGCAAAGACAACTTGCGCTTAAAAAAGGAACCGGGCAAAAGCTTGTATTTTGAGCGAGAAGGCCACGAATTCACCAAAGAGGATTTGGAGAACCCGTGGTAATTCTTCCCTCTGTATTTCCTTATACCTTTACACCCTTAACCTCTTTTGATGTGTGGCATCACAGGCATAGTAGCTTTTAATGACAACGGAAAACGATTTTTCGATAAAATTGAAAATTCCGTTCAAACCCTCTCCAAAAGAGGGCCGGATGCCAACGGCATTTTCAGACATAACAATATTACCCTCGCCCACGCCCGCCTTTCGGTGATTGACACTTCGGAAGCTGCCAATCAACCCTTTTCCGACCCATCTGGCAGATACACCATTATCTACAACGGGGAATTTTACAATTACAAGGAACATCGGAAAGCACTTGAAAATGAAGGCACGCAATTCCGCACAACCAGCGATACCGAAGTGTTGTTGCACCTTTATATTAAGGAAAAGGAAAAGTGTCTCGAAAAAATCAACGGTTTTTTTGCTTTTGCTATTTACGATAAAGAAGAAGAAACACTTTTCATTGCCCGCGACCGCTTTGGCATCAAGCCGCTTTTGATTTACCGGGATGAAGACAAGCTGATTTTCGCTTCAGAAATGAAGGCGCTGCTGGCTTTCGGCATTGCAAAGAAAATGGATGAAACTTCACTTTACACTTATTTGCAATTGAATTACATTCCTGCTCCGCACACGATTTTGGAGGGAGTGAAGAAGATGGAAACTGGAAATTATTTGAAATTAGAAATTAGAAACCAGAAATTAGAAACCAGAAATTATTATCAAATTCCCTCCAAGCATCCAGCATCCGGCATCCAATATGAAGAAGCCCAAAAGCAACTCATCGAACTGCTCGAAAAATCGGTGCAAGACCGTCTGATGTCTGATGTGCCACTTGGGTGCTTTCTCAGCGGTGGCATTGATTCTTCGGTAATTACAGCGCTGGCTACACGGCATACCAAAAATCTGAATACATTTTCCATCGGCTACAGCGATGAACCGTTTTTTGACGAAACGAAATATGCTGAGTTGGTGGCTAAAAAATACAGCACCAACCACACCGTTTTCAGGCTAAGCAATGATGATTTGTTTGAGAACCTACACAAGGTGCTCAATTACATTGACGAACCATTTGCTGATTCTTCAGCTATTGCAGTCAACATTTTGAGTCAACACACGCGAAAGCAAGTTACCGTAGCACTTTCGGGTGATGGTGGAGATGAGCTTTTTGCGGGCTATAACAAGCACATGGCGGAATGGAAAGCAAGAAATTCAGGTATGGCTGAACACCTGATAAAGGCGGGCTCACCAATTTGGAAAAATCTTCCGCAATCACGCAATACAAAATTCGGAAATCTGGCTCGTCAATTGTCACGTTTTAGCGATGGGATGAAGTTGTCTGCAAAAGAACGATACTGGCGATGGGCAACCTTTTTGAATGAAAAAGAAGTTGACGATTTTTTGACTTCAAACTTTACGAATTACCACATAGAATATCAAAAGAGAAAATCAGACATTCTGCAACATATAGACGAAAAAGGTGATTTTAACGAAGTGCTTTATACAGATATGAACCTTGTTTTACAAAATGATATGCTCACCAAAGTGGATTCAATGTCAATGGCAAACAGCTTAGAGGTGCGCGTGCCATTTTTGGACCATAGCGTAGTGAGTTTTGCGTTTTCACTTCCTTCCAAATTTAAAATCAATGGCCATATTAAAAAACGTATTTTGCAGGATGCTTTCCGTTCGATGTTACCAGAAGAAATTTACAATCGCCCCAAACATGGCTTTGAAGTTCCGCTTCTGAAATGGTTTCAAACTGAGTTGAAGTCTACAATTACAGATGATTTGCTGGAAGATAACTTTATTAAGGAACAGGGTATTTTTAATGTAGGGGCTACAAAAACACTAAAACACAAATTATTTTCAAAAAACCCAGGGGATTCACACGCTACGATCTGGGCACTAATTGTTTTTCAAAATTGGTGGAAGAAATACATCTACKMWKWACGAATNTNTACGAATTACGAATGCCTAAAGTTTTAAGAATAATCAACCGWTTCAAYYTKGGMGGCCCGACTTACAATGCTGCYTATTTGACCAAATTCCTTAATCCCGATTTTGAAACATTGTTGATTGGTGGCATGAAAGATGAAAGTGAAGGTAGTTCGGAGTTCATTTGTGATAACATAGGAATTCGCCCGGTAATAATTTCCGAAATGCGCAGGGAGCTCAACCTAAAAGATGATTGGAACGCCTATAGGAAAATCAAAACAGTAATAAGAGATTTTAAGCCTGATATTGTCCATACACACGCATCGAAAGCAGGAGCTCTGGGACGGTTTGCTGCAATCAGCGAGAAAGTGCCAGTGGTTATTCATACTTTTCATGGGCATGTTTTTCACTCTTATTTTGGAAAGCTGAAAACACAATTTTACAAGTCGATTGAACAGCATTTGGCGAAAAAATCATCTAAAATTATTGCYATCAGCCAAAAGCAGAAAAAAGAACTGGTAAATATTCACAAAATATGCACTGAAGAAAAAGTGGCGGTAATACCTTTGGGATTTGATCTATCTCGTTTTCAGCAAAATCAGGAAGAAAAACGAAARCAATTTCGGGAAAAATACCAAGTTGCRGATGATGAAATTGCCATCGGCATTGTTGGGCGGTTAGTGCCGATTAAAAACCATCAGTTATTTCTGGAAGCAATCAAACACGTACAAGAAAACTCAACTAAAAAAATACGTGCATTCATAATAGGCGATGGTGAATTAAAACAATCTATTCAACACAAAGCCAGCGAATTAAAAATTGATTTCACCGAATTAAACAATGCAACCGCTACATTGACGTTTACGTCTTGGATTAAAGAGGTGGATATTGCCTACGCAGGGCTGGATATTGTGGCACTGACATCACTGAACGAAGGCACACCTGTAAGTTTGATTGAAGCGCAAGCAGCAGGCAAACCAGTTGTTTCAACTAATGTAGGTGGTGTAGAAGATGTGGTAATAAAAAATAAAACGGCTTTATTATCAGCCGTTTATGATAAGCAAACTTTTTTTAAAAACCTTCGTATGATTGCCGAAAATGATAATCTCTGCACAGAAATGAGTCAAAAAGGAATTCAATTTAGTCGAAATCATTTTCATTACTCGCGTCTTGTTGATGATATGCACACACTCTATACAGCTCTTTTGCAATCAATAAGGTGATATTCACCCATTATTCCTTTAATTCATAATTTTGCCGATTAAATAATTGCACTTCGAAATGAAAATAACGTTCAAATTTACTTTAGCCTTATTAATTGTGGCCGGGATTTCAGGCTGCACGGTTTTCCAGCCAAACGTAATGTTGCGAACTAAAAAGAATTTCCAGTATGATATTCCACCTGATTCAGCCAACTACCAATACAGATTAGCGCCAAATGATTATTTGCAATTCAGGCTGTTTTCCAACGAGGGCTTTAAAGCGATAGATATATCAGCTCAAAATCAAACTTTTTTAGCTACACAAAACCAAGGTTTTTCTTACCTTATTGAATATGATGGCGCTGTAAAACTGCCGATGTTAAGAAGAATTCCACTGGCGGGGATCACTATGAGGGAAGCAGAACTAATATTAGAAGAAAAGTATGCTGAATTTTACAAGAAACCCTTTGTAATGCTGAGTATAAATAATCGAAGAGTAATTATGTTCCCGGGTTCTGGCGGCTCTGCCCAAGTCATCAATCTTTTAAATGAAAACACCACGTTATTTGAAGCGCTCGCCATGGCTGGTGGCATCTCATCAAGCGGAAAAGCGAAAAAAATTAAATTGATAAGAGGTGATTTGCAAAACCCAGAAGTTTACCTCATCGACCTTTCTACCATTGATGGCATGAAACAGGCGGACCTCATACTTCAGGCCAACGATATCATCTATGTGCAGCCCCAATTCCGCATAGCCAGCGAAGTGCTGCAAGAAATCACTCCCGTATTAACATTGTTGACAACAGCACTTTCAATGTATGCTATAATAATATCTTTACAGCCACGTGAATAGCTGGCCAACCCGCTTATGGAAACTTCTTCTTTTTCAAACAATAACGAACACAATGCTTTCGCCAAGCAACAAAGCGATTTTGACTTTGGGCTACTGCTTTACATTACTCAAAGAAACATTTTTTGGATTATCGCAATTTTAATAGTAGCTGGTACAGCTGCCTATTTTTACATCAGGTATACTCCGCCTATCTACGAATCAATAGGGATAATACAAGTAAGAACCGACAACACTGCCTCCCAAATCCTAGAAGCGACACCAGCTTATTTAAGACAAGACATTTCAGGAGATATTGAATTTTTACGCTCAAAAGAATTCTTCAAAAATATTTTAAATACTCTTGACCTTGAGGTTAGTTACTTTAGCGAGGGGCAGGTGATGGCCACCGAAAATTATGCCAATCATCCTTATTCCGTTGGTTTCCAAGTAAAAGACTCAAGCATTTTTGGCAGAAAAATATACATTCAATTTGATGATGAATTCAAAGCAATCGCAAGCTATACCATCAATGATTCTGTTTACTCGAGAGAAGCCCCCATTAATGAAATCATCATTTTACCACATGTCAACTTGCGAATCAAAGATGTTGACTTCATACAGATAACTACGTCAAAAAAACAACTCAAGCAAAACGATTATTTTTTCATTATCAACGATGTTAATCAAATTACCGAACAATACCATCATCGACTGCGCGTAGAGTTGCTCAATGCTGCTGCAAAAACCATTAAAATAAGTTTTACTGACCACAGTGGCAAAAAAGCCAAAGACATATCGGAAGCTATTGCCGAAGGATTTATCAACATTGATGTGGAACGCAAAAGCCAAAGCGCAGAAAAAGTGCTTAACTTCATTGATACCCAAATAGAATCGGTTTACGGCAGGTTACGCACCTCTGAAACATCCATGCAGAGTTTTCAAAAAGACAACCGCATAACAGGCAATGATGGTTTCACAGGAATTTACCTTGAACGGCTCAACTTACTAGAAAATGAAGTGATAAATCTTGAACTGGAAGAAAGCGTCCTGAAGGAAATCGAAAAAAAGATTACAGCTAACGAAAAGGAAATTGACCCATACACGATTATTCCTGTTCTAACCGGAACCCATTTTGAGAAAAACATTTCAAGGCAGATCAATTCTTTGCATCAACTGCTTATTAAAAAAGAAGAAATGCTGTACTCAGAGACTGAAAAAAGTGAAAAAATCAAATCCATTGACTATCAAATCTCAATCCAGAAAAACCTGTTGCTCGAGAGCCTCAAAGCGATGAAAGACAAAATTTCTGCGCGCAAAAAAAACATCCAGAAAAAAATCAAGGAATACGAAAAAACCTACCTCGAAATGCCTACTAAAGAATTGGAGTACTCCAGGCTACAGCGGGTTTTTGCCATCAACGAAAAATTCTACTCGCTTCTGCTCGAAAAAAGCACCGAGTATTCTATAGCAAAAGCCGGCTTTGTACCGGAAAACATCATTCTCGAAAAAGCAAAAATTCCCAATTTCCATATTTCACCCAATAGAAAGCTCGTTGTAATTTCTTTTTTCTTGATTGGCTTGATAATCAGCTCAGGTTTAATTGCTATCAAATACTTGCTGCACAATACTATYACAAACATCAATGAAATAGCACGGCTATCTAAGGCAAATGCAAAYATTTTGGGAATGATTCCRAGATAYAAGGAAGATATTCCTGTTTCCTTGCTTATTGTAAATAAACGCCCCAAATCAATGATGGCAGAGTCATTCCGTACAATTAGGACCAACTTACAATTCATATCAAATGARCCTGGGCCAAAAACCATYGCCATTACATCAACCATATCTGGCGAAGGAAAAACCTTTGTAGCCATCAACTTAGGSGGAATAATTGCTCTGACCGGAAAAAAAGTAATCATCCTTGACCTTGACATGCGCAAGCCTAAAATACATGCAGGYTTTGGAGTGGAGAACACCAGCGGCATGAGTACCTTGCTGATTGGAAAAGACAGTGTCGAAAACTGCATCCGCCATAGCGAACAAAAAAATCTCGACTTCATTACAGCAGGTCCTATTCCTCCCAACCCTTCTGAATTGATTATCAGTGAAAAATTCGAAAAATTGCTCATAGAGTTGAAAGTAATGTATGATGTTGTAGTCATGGATAACCCTCCTGTTGGGCTGGTAACAGATGGCATTGCTGCTATTCAAAAAGCCGATTATCCTGTTTATATTTTCCGATCTGGATTTTCAAAGAAAAATTTTGTGCCGAATGTTGATCGGCTTATCAGAGATAATAAAATCTCAAGATTGGCAGTTATACTCAACAGCGTTGAAACTCACAAAGGAAAATACGGCTATGGTTACGGTTACGGCTATGGTTACGGCCAGGGTTACGGCTATGGTTACGGTTACGGCTATGGTTACGGCTATGGTTACGGCTACTACGATGATGCTAAAGAGAGCGAAAAAAAATCTATGATTGGTAAACTGATTGGCAAGAATTAAATGGAAATTCACAAAACTCCGCTCGAAGGGTTGATGGTGATTGAACCGGTGGTATTCAGAGATAAAAGGGGGTATTTCTTTGAGTCGTACAACCAACGAATATTTGAAAAAAAAACAGGTGCTCATGCAACCTTTTTGCAGGATAATGAGTCCATGTCTCAAAAAGGAGTGTTGAGGGGGCTCCATTTTCAAACCCCGCCTTTTGCACAAGGTAAATTAATTAGGGTGATAAAAGGCAGTGTAATGGACATAGCAGTAGACATCAGAAAAAATTCACCTACTTACGGGCAACATTTTTCAGTGATGCTTTCCGAAGAAAATAAGAAAATGATATGGGTACCGATTGGTTTTGCGCATGGCTTTCTCACAACAGAAGACAACACCATTTTCAGCTACAAATGTACACAGGTTTACAACAAAGCATCTGAAGATTCCATTTATTGGAACGACCCCGATTTGAACATTAATTGGGGGATTGAAGACCCTGTATTGTCAGTAAAAGACCTACAAGCAAAAGCGTTCAAAGATTTCAACTCGATATTTTAAATTGTCGTAATATTGAAGTAATAGTTGCATCACTTCCGTGATTCATATTGATGACATATCATTTTTGTACCTGCTGTTGGGTGCTTTTTTCGTTTGCATGGTCATATTTTCCCTGCTGCTGAATGGACTAATGCTGAAGTTCGCCTCCACACTCGGCATCCGCAACCACGATGAAACCATCATCCGATGGAGCAGTGCATCAAAACCAGCACTTGGCGGAATTTCTTTTTATATCATATTTCTACTCTCAGTCACTAGCTATTCACTTTTCATCGAGCAAAGTTCCATTTTGTTAAATAAAGAACTCATCGGCTTACTGGCAGCTACCGGCCTCGCCTTTTTGATGGGCCTTTCAGATGATGCCTACGATACTAAGCCGTTGCTCAAATTGTTCGTGCAAATCGTTTGTGGAGTGATTTTAATTTCAACAGGCACTTACATCCATCTCTTCCCTTCTGATGCACTAAATTACGTCTTCACGATTTTGTGGGTAGTAGGTATTATGAATTCCATCAACATGCTCGACAACATGGATGCAATAGCAACCATCGCATCTATATTTATTGTTGGCGCTGCATTATTTATTATTTTGCTTAGTGAAAGCATTGCTCATTTCAATGCATTTATTATAGCCGGTGTACTGGCTGCACTCATAGGCTTTTTATTTTTCAACTGGCATCCTTCAAAAATGTTTATGGGTGATACCGGCAGCCAGTTTTTGGGAATTTTCCTGGCCTTTGTGGGCATCAGCTATTTTTGGAACCACACCGAAGTTTCAGGAACTGAAATCCCAACCAAACAGTTCATCATCACTATTTTGGCATTTACAATGCCCATTATTGATACCACCACTGTGACAATCAACAGGATTTTAAGCGGTAATTCACCTTTCGTTGGCGGAAAAGACCATACCACACATTACCTTTCCTACATTGGTTTTTCAGACAAAATGGTCGCCAGATTATTTATACTGTTTTCTTTTATTTCAATTACGCTGGTTTTTATTGCTGTAAAGTGGATTGACGATTGGAATTACATTCATGTTGCGCTTTTTTCTGCTTACTTTGCAACGGTATTTATTTCGCTTTACAGCATCACTAAAATCAAAAAAGCAAAGCTTAAATTCTTCCGCGAACATAGAAATGGCCATAGTAAACTCAACGGGAAAAACGGGCACATACGCCCAGCCAACGGACAAGCAACCATCGAGCCCATCAAAATTAAAAAACAGCGCGTTCGGTAAGCTTGCATTTTCATTCATTTTTATTGGCTTAATCGGAAGTATTTTCTTCTTGTTTGTATCTTCTTCCGAAGAAAAAAATCAAGATGTTAACTATCAAACTCTCCTTAACCGCAACTACAAAGTCTATGCACTCAATATTCCTGAAGAATTAGATTTTGCCGGTGAAAAAGTACCAATTCAAAGATTTGACGTACGCGAAAGCTTCGACCGCGAACTGTTAGTAAACACATACTGGCAAAGCAACATGCTACTGTTTATCAAAAACTCCAACAAGTGGTTTCCTGTCATTGAACCCATTTTGAAAAAAAATGGTGTGCCCAATGATTTCAAGTATTTAGCATTGATTGAAAGCGGCTTGCGCAATGCCGTTTCGCCTGCAGGCGCATCTGGGTTTTGGCAATTTCTCAAAGGAGCAGGCAAAGAATATGGGCTGGAAATCAACAGCGAAGTGGACGAGCGGTACCACCTTGAAAAAGCCACCGAAGCCGCATGCAAGTATCTGAAAACCGCTTATGAAAAATTCGGGCATGACTGGGCGCTTGCTGCTGCCAGTTACAACATGGGTATGAGCGGGTTGGAAACCCAAATCAAGCGACAAAAAGGAGAAAATTACTACGATTTAGTACTATCCGAGGAGACGTCACGTTATGTTTACCGTATTCTGGCGGCAAAGGAAATCCTTTCCAAACCAAAAAAATACGGCTTTCACTTCCGAAAGAAGGATTTGTATTACAACGTAAAAACATACGAAGTGGAGGTAGATAGCGCCATAACTGATATGGCAGTTTTTGCCAAACATTTCAACATTAACTACAAATTATTGAAATACTTCAATCCATGGCTACGGGAAAACAAACTAACCAACAAAACAGGCAAAACATACAAAATCAAAATACCCAAGGAAAATTTTCCACTAATGGAAGAAACCATTTATAACAGCGATAATTTAATGAATGACTCCCTCATTCGCTAATTCCAATGCAACCGCAACTTTTCAGCGAAAACGATTATTTGGAAGTCATTGGTGCACGAGAGCACAACCTGAAAGACATCACCGTTTCTATTCCTCGAAACAGGTTAGTGGTAATTACAGGCTTGAGCGGCAGTGGAAAATCATCATTGGCTTTTGACACCATTTATGCAGAAGGCCAGAGGCGTTATATCGAGACCTTTTCGGCCTATGCTCGACAGTTCTTGGGTTCGCTCGAGCGCCCCGATGTGGACAAAATTACTGGGCTAAATCCCGTCATTTCCATCGAGCAGAAAACTGTGAGCAAAAACCCACGCTCAACAGTTGGCACTGTTACCGAAATTTACGATTTTCTTCGGTTGCTCTATGCGAGAATTTCCGATGCCTACTCCTATATTTCAGGCGAAAAAATGGTTCGGTATTCTGATGCACAAATTGTGGATTTGATCATGGAAAAATATGCAGGCGAAAAACTACTGATGCTTGCACCATTGGTAAAAGGAAGAAAAGGCCACTACCGAGAACTGTTCGAGCAAGTTAGAAAACAGGGATTTTTAAAAGTACGAATTGATGGCAAAATCATCGAAATCGAGCCGCGCATGCAGCTCGACCGCTACAAAATCCATGACATCGAAGTAGTGGTTGATAAAATTGAAGTAAGTGAAAAATCGAAAAAGCGCATCAGCGATTCACTGCAAGTAGCAATGAAAATAGGTAAGGGGACAATCGGCCTTTCCCACAACCCCTCTCATTTGGAGAAAGAGACGCTTACCTCTCTTGAGGAAGATGAAGGAAGGCCTCGTTTCTTCAGCCGCTCACTCATGTGCCCCACCTCAGGCATTTCCTATCCCGAACCAGAACCAAACAGTTTCTCATTCAATTCGCCATACGGGGCATGCCCTAAGTGCAACGGGCTGGGGAAAATAGCTGAAATTGATTTCAAGAAAATAATTCCGAAAAAGAACTTGTCAATTAAAAAAGGAGGAATTGCACCATTAGGCGAGTATAAAGACAACTGGACGTTCAGACAAATAGAAGTCATCAGCGAGAAATATGGCTTCACACTCAATTCGCCCGTGAAAGAAATCCCTGAGGAAGCGCTTAATGTAATTCTTTATGGATCTGACGAAATTTTCGCTATCAGCAATAAAAGCATAGGGATTTCACGTTTGCATACTTTTCAGTTTGAAGGCATTACCAATGTGATTTCCAGCCATTATGAAGAAAAGGCATCACGCGCTACTTATCGTTGGGCTAACAGCTTTATGAATAAAATTTCTTGTCCAGAATGTGACGGTTCTCGCTTGAAAAAAGAAGCATTGTATTTTAAAATTGATAAAAAAAACATTGCCGATTTGACCGAAATGGACATCAGCGATTTGCAAAAGTGGTTTGATAACATTGAAAAGCGACTTTCCGAAAAACAAAACAAAATAGCTGCCGAAGTATTGAAAGAAATTCGAAACCGGATCCAATTTTTGATGGATGTAGGATTGGATTATTTAACACTCAATCGCAGTTCAAGATCACTTTCGGGCGGGGAGGCGCAACGCATTCGGCTCGCTACACAAATCGGCTCGCAATTAGTTGGGGTGCTTTATATTTTGGATGAACCAAGCATTGGGCTGCATCAGCGGGACAATGCACGTTTGATTCAAGCACTAAAGGACTTGCGCGATATCGGCAACTCGGTGATTGTAGTTGAACACGACAAAGAAATCATGCTGCAAGCAGATCATATTATAGATTTAGGACCACACGCGGGCAGGCTTGGTGGCGAAATAATTGCAGAAGGTTCTCCCGAAAAAATCAAACAGTTGCAAACGCTTACTGCTCAGTATTTAAATGGTGAAAAAGAAATCGAAATTCCTAAAAAAATAAGAAAAGGGACAGGGAAATCACTGGTGCTCATCGGTGCAAGCGGAAATAATTTAAAAGAGATTTCGGTTGAATTCCCTTTGGGGAAATTCATTTGCGTAACGGGTGTTTCGGGCAGCGGAAAATCAACATTGGTCAATGAAACACTGTATCGAATTCTTCACAAGAATTTATACCGCGCTGGCAAAAACCCCCTACCCTATCAATCCATTTCGGGTTTGGAGCACATTGACAAAGTGATTGAGATTGACCAGTCACCTATTGGACGTACACCCCGTTCAAATCCTGCGACCTATACAGGTGTTTTCACCGAAATCCGCGCACTTTTTTCACATCTGCCCGAAGCAAAAATAAGAGGTTACAAGCCGGGCCGGTTTTCGTTTAACGTAAAAGGCGGAAGGTGTGAAACCTGCCAGGGTGCTGGGCTAAAAACCATTGAGATGAACTTTCTGCCGGATGTTTATGTACACTGCGAAACGTGCAACGGGCGCAGGTATAACCGCGAAACGATGGAAGTGCGCTACAAGGGCAAATCCATAGGTGATGTGTTGGAAATGACGATCAACCAATCTGTGGAATTCTTTGAGCACCTGCCTGCCATTTACAAAAAGCTGAAGTGCATGCAAGAGGTTGGGTTGGGCTATGTGAAGTTGGGGCAGCAGAGCACCACTATTTCAGGAGGTGAAGCACAGCGGGTAAAACTCGCCACCGAACTGTCGAAAAAAGACACAGGAAAAACATTTTACATTTTAGACGAGCCAACCACAGGACTGCATTTTGAAGACATCCGCGTATTGCTGGAAGTATTGAACCGTTTGGTAAGCAACGGCAATACAGTAGTGATTATTGAGCACAATTTAGAAATCATCAAAGTAGCCGATCACATCATTGACCTTGGGCCGGAGGGTGGCTCACGGGGTGGGGAAATAATTTGCACAGGAACACCTGGAGAAATTGTAAAAATAAAAAGAAGTTATACCGGTGAGTTTTTGAAAAAAGAGCTGAAAGAAAAAGTGGCTGTATGAAAGCTTGCTTAACGGTTTGTGCAAAAGTTATTTAAGTACTAACAAAATTTTTAAAGTCATATTTTTTAAAATCATCTATGTTTTTTCGTTCTTTTTTAAATTTAATAAGTTCATTTTTGATTTGAACTCGATACCATTGTTCGGGTTTCGTATGAGAAAAAGAACTTAATTTTACAGCAAGTTCAGCATTTAGTTTTCTTTCCCCTGACAAATATTTATGAAGATTACTGTCCTCCATCTCAAAGTATTCTGCAAGACTTTTTTTAGTGATGTTTAATACCTTTAAATACATTTTAACGAAATCAAGAATCCTGAAAATTTCTTTTTGGTCATTTTCACTTCTGATGTAATCTTCCATTCGATACTGGATAGATAATAACTTATTAGTCAATAATCTGTCCTCAGATTGTTTTTTTGAATGATTAGAAATAAAACTTTTTAAATCGTTTCTTTTCTTGTTATTCCAAATTTCTTTCAATTCTAATTCCTTGTTTTTCATAATTACGAGTTTAGAAATTCATTAA
>NVWW01000030.1 GCA_002746335.1 Flavobacteriales bacterium
TCCCAATGATGCTGCTCCTGTGGCAACCCCTTCAGAGACTGTCACCTACACCTTGGTGGTGACCGACAGTTTGGGCTGCACCGATACCGCTTATGTGACCATTACACTGGATTATTTCACCAATTTGGGCTTGCCTAATATTTTTTCGCCCAATGGTGACGGCAATAATGATGTGCTATACGTGAGAGGAAGCGGGGTTAATACACTTCAGTTCATGATATACGACAGGTGGGGAGAGAAAGTTTTTGAAACAAGCAATATGGAAACCGGCTGGGACGGAACCTACAAGGGTAAAGACCTGAACTCTGCAGTATTTGTGTACCTACTTGAGGCAACAATGCTGGGCGGAAGCATCCTGGAGAAAAAAGGAAATATTACACTGGTGAGGTAACTACCGAATCAGGAATTCGAAATAACTAAGCAAAAAAAGATGAAAAGGAATGGCATTAAATGGCTTGTATTCATACTCATTACCGGATGCGTTATTTCCTGCATAACCGGTACTGCTAAAAATGAAGCAAACCATGAACATAAACCCTCAGAAAAAACTGAAAAACCAACCTATAATTACAAACCCAAGATACCTGACAGTGCAAGAATAAAGCAGATACATCAGCAAAACATACCGAAATAAAACTCCGAACCGATACACAATCGAAATAAAAAGTTAATTACAAAATTTAATTACGTGTTTCTTCATAAGGAGAAAAGCCGCTTTTTTGAGGAAATATTTTTGCTTTTGCTGATCATAATAGCGTTTGTATGTCTCTTTTCATCTGTCGCATTATTATGGAATTAGAGAGTAACCTTTAAATGAAATTATAATGAAAAAACCACTTTTAATCGGTATAACATTCGCTTGTATGTATAATCAAGGTGTAGCCCAAGACATCCACTTCTCCCAGCATAACATGGCTCCCTTATCTGTTAACCCGGCATTAACAGGAGCATTCAACGGTGACCAGCGGGTGATACTCAATTATAGAGATCAGTGGAAAAGCATTGGAACTCCATTCAGAACATTTGCCTTGTCTGCCGATGCAGGGCTAATGAAAAAGAAATGGAAAAATAGTTCACTCGGTGCCGGGTTGTTCGTATTCAACGACAAGGCAGGTGATTTAGATATGGGCATTACCCAGGCATCTCTTTCGCTTTCGGCATTCATCAAATTAGATGAACAACAAAATTTTTCGGCAGGGCTGCAAGCTGGTTATGTCCAACGTAGTATAGGGAGTGTGGGACAGATGTGGGATAACCAGTTTGACGGTACCGGCTATAACCCTTCCCTTTCTTCGGGAGAAACTGGCACCTTCAGCTCTTTCGGCTTTGCAGATGTTTCTGCCGGCCTCGCATGGAGCTATTCTTCAAGCGCCTCTGACATTGCCACTAATGACGAATTCAGAGCAAATGCAGGAATTGCTTTTTTTCACGCTAATCAACCTAAACAGGGATTTCTAACTACTGCTATTGACAAACTGCATTTGAAGTACGCTGCCCATGCCAGTTTATACATAAGCACGGGAACTTCTTTGAGCCTGGTGCCGTCTGCCATCTATTACAGGCAGGGTTCTTTGCAGGAAATAAATGCAGGAATGTTGGTAAGGTACACCATTACGGAAGAAAGCCACTTTACCGGCTTTATTAAAGAAAGTGCGGTATCAATTGGAGGCCGTTACCGTGTGGGAGATGCAATAATTCCACAAATTATGTTTGAATACGCTAATTACGCCATCGGTATTAGTTATGACTTGAATATTTCTGCTTTGAAAACAGCCACAAACACAAGAGGGGGTATAGAAATATCGTTGAGATATGTCAATCCAAACCCTTTCAGAAAGCATGCTTCCGGAAGCAACATGAAATTCCTGTAGGTAGTAAGTAAACAAAGTATTACTATAGCCTTACTTAATCCTCCGCAGGCTTTAAAATACCTTGTGGAAAAGAGGATTGACAAATTGCGCCTTTCGGCCGAAGGTATGGGCGAAACTAACCTGTTAAACCGCTGCAAAGATGGAGCAGATTGCTCTGAGGAAGAACACCGCAAAAATCAGCGGGCAGTTTTTAAAGTATCGTGGAAAGAATGATTCTCACTGCTGAACTTTTTCCAGCCATAAGTGTACTGTCCAAAAAATGTGATTGGACAGTTTCCAATTTTAAACATTGAACTTTAAGCTAAAAAAGTTGTCCTGCAAGGACTCGAACCTTGAATTTCAGAACCAAAATCTGATGTGTTGCCAATTACACCACAGGACAATGAACAAAAAGACTAATTGTTATTTTATTAATGGTTTGTTTCGCTAAATACTTTAAATATCTGTACACTGATTCGTTGCCCGACCAGGGCTCGAACCTGGACTCTTCTGATCCAGAATCAGACGTGTTGCCAGTTACACCATCGGGCAGGAAAAGAATGAACATTGTTTTAAAAGGGGTGCAAAATTATTTAAATCTGTCAATTCATCAAAATAATTGTGTTTTGTCGTAACAATTGAGTTCGTTACTTTCGCGACTTGCTTTGAAAAAATGAATTACCAAAAACTAAATGTGATTTTCGGATGGCTCACTTGGGTCATCGCCACCTATGTGTTTTGCAGCACAATCGAACCTACCGCCAGTTTTTGGGATTGCGGTGAATTCATCGCCAGCGCTGTAAAGCTCGAAGTGGGCCACCCTCCCGGAGCTCCGTTTTTTATGCTCATTGGCCGGGTGTTTTCCATCTTTGTATCTCCTGAAAATGCAGCCAAGATGATAAACATTTCTTCGGCACTATGCAGTTCGTTCACCATTCTATTCCTTTTCTGGACAGTTACTGCCTTGGCAAAAAAAATTGCGCTCTTATCCGGTGAATTAACGCCCGCAAAAACTATGGCCATCATTGGTAGCGGAATCGTAGGTGGATTGGCCTACACTTTCTCTGATTCTTTTTGGTTTTCGGCTGTGGAAGGCGAAGTTTACGCTATGTCATCGCTGTTTACTGCCGTTGTCTTTTGGTCCATTTTAAAATGGGAAGCAGCAGCCGATGAACCGCTTGCCAACCGCTGGCTGGTATTTATCTGCTACCTGATGGGCTTGTCCATTGGCGTTCACTTGCTGAACTTGCTTGCTATACCGGCTATTGCATTTGTTTACTATTTCAAAAAACATAAAGTCACCCAAAAGGGGCTCCTGTGGGTGTTGATGACTGCCGTGTTAATTTTAGGTGTAATACAAGCCGGCATTATCCCATGGACGATAAAATTAGCTGGCGCATTCGAATTGTTTTTTGTCAACAAGATTGAATTGCCCTTCAATTCCGGACTGTATATTTACGTGCTGCTACTAACCGCTTTGTTCGTATTTCTTCTAAAGCACACCCATAAGCCGCTAAAAAACAATGCTCATCTCATCGCGTTGCTGTTGTTGTTCTTTTTAATCCCAATATTGGGTAATGAATTTCTTTCGGGCGGAGGTAAGTTTTTACTCACTATATTTTTCATTGGTGTAGGCGCTTTTGTTTATTGGCTTAAAAAGCCCAGCCCCAGTGCCAACACGATTATTCTTTGTTTCACCGTGATTCTTTTGGGCTATTCCTCTTTTGCGATGATTTTGATTCGTTCTTCCGCTAATCCCCCAATGGATGAAAACAACCCGGAAAACGCTTTCACACTTTTATCATACATCAATCGTGAACAATACGGAGACCGTCCCTTGCTAAAAGGGCATTTTTTTAATTCTCCGCTTGACAACCAAGAGCCATACGTTGATGGCAGCCCTGTGTGGTTTCAAGATAAGGAAAAAGGCAAATACATTGTTTCTGACGACAAGAAAAATTCAATTCCCAATTACGCAAAAGAATTTACCTCGTGGTTTCCCCGCATGTACAGCTCTGATTCAAAGCACGTACGCGAGTATAAAAAATGGAGCGATTTTGAAGGGAAGAAAATCCGCTACAGGGCGTATGGTAGTTCTGAAGTAAAGCCCATTCCCAAACCGACTCTTTTGGAAAACGTGACCTTTTTTGTCCGCTACCAGATTGGCTGGATGTACTTCCGCTACTTTATGTGGAATTTTTCCGGAAGGCAAAACGATGTGCAGGGACACGGTAATTTTATGGACGGCAATTGGCTCAGCGGTATTGATTTTATTGATGAAAATTTTGCCGGAGTTACCGGCCTCGGACCACAAAGCGATTTGCCTGATGATTTGAAAAACAACCCCGCCCGAAACCAGTTTTACCTGCTTCCGTTAATATTGGGCCTAATCGGTTTTTTCTTTCAGCTAAGCAAAAGTAAAAAAGACATGTTAGTGGTGGGGCTGCTGTTTTTCTTCACAGGCATTGCCATTTCTATTTACCTCAATCAATACCCCATCCAGCCACGCGAGCGCGATTATGCATACTCGGGTTCATTTTATGCGTACACGATATGGATAGGACTTGGTGTGCTGGCGTTGTTTGAAATCCTGCGAAAATACATCCCCGAAATACTCAGCGCGGGATTGGTCACGCTCATTTGCCTTACAGCAGTTCCGGGAATAATGGCCAAAGAGGGCTGGGACGACCACAACCGTTCCGATACTTATACCGCCCGCGATTTTGCGAAAAATTACCTGCGTTCATGCGAAAAAAATGCCATCCTGTTTACTAATGGCGACAACGATACTTTTCCGCTTTGGTATGTACAGGAAGTAGAAGAGTTCCGCACCGATGTACGCGTGTGCAACCTCTCACTACTCAATACCGATTGGTACATTAACCAGATGAGGCGCAAGGCCTACGATTCAGAGCCAGTGCCCTTTGGCATGCCTCCGGAAAAATACAGGCAGGGCACTCGTGATTATGTTCCTGTCATCAAAAAGATAAAAAAATCTGTCGATATCAAGGATGCAATAAATTTCATTTCAGATGAAAAACAAAAAGCGCTGCTGGGAAGCAACAGGCGGATGAATTACTTTCCGACCAACAAGTTTAGCGTTTCGGTTGATTCTGCCAAAGTTGTGGACAACGGTACAGTGCCGAAACATTTAGTGAGTGAAATGGAAGATAAGGTGAGTTGGAGCATTGGCAAGAGCTATATTTTGAAAAACGACATGATGATAATGGACTTGTTGGCCAATAATGACTGGGAGCGTCCGATTTACTTTGCCATTACCACTGGAAATTCTGCCTACATCGGTCTGCAAAATCATTTTCAACTTGAGGGCCTTGCCTACCGCCTTATTCCCGTAAGAAAAGACAAATGCACCAAGTGTGAAACTGGTTTTAAATGGGGATATGAGGGGGATTGTGTTTTTAAAGATAAGAACCAGTGTCGCGCAATAAACGGTGTTGACGGACAAACAGGCATTCTCAATACCGAAATCATGTTTGAAAACCTCATAAATGAATTTACCTGGGGTGGCATGGAGGCTAAAGATCTTGTTAATTACACAGTTCAGGAAGGCGAYTCTACCGAATCCATTGCTGAAAAGCTGGGCATTTCTAAACTCGACTTGGTTTTTTCAAATAAAGAAATTGATTTTAACGCTCTTGAAGCAGGAGCCGCGCTCGAAATAAAATTACCGCACTGGATTTACATGAATGAAAACAATCGCAGAATGTGCATGAACCTGCGAAATAATTTCTCGCGGCTGGCAGAGGCCTTAATTAAGGAAAAGAAAAAAGACAAGGCAATTATTACACTCGACCGCTGCATGGAAGTGATGCCCGAAAAAACTGTTCCGTACAATTTTTTCATGCTGCCTGTAGCTGAGGCCTACTTTAGGGCAGGTGATAAAGAAAAAGGAGGGTTGATTATATCCCAACTTTTCAATGTTTACGAAAAAGAAATCAATTACTATTTGTCCGTTAATCAAGAACTGTACAATTCCATCAGCAATAGCAGGATGAAGCAAAGCATGTCTATCTTGTATCGTGTCAATGAATTGGTGGCGCGCAACATAAAAGGGAAAAAGAAGGAGTTCAAAGAGCGTTTCGATGCTCTCCAGCAGGCCTTTGCGCAAAAGGAAGCGGGAAAAGGGTAATCAGTAATCAGTAATCGGTAACCTCCGTGTATCTTGCCAAAACGCCATCGTTAGTCAAGCCGTTTTTTAAGGATTTCGTTTGGAATTTTCCCACAAAAGAAAAAATCCTTTACCTCACTTTTGATGACGGCCCCACATCCGGTATTACCGATTGGGTGTTGAACAAACTAAAAGAATTCAATGCTAAAGCCACTTTTTTTTGCATTGGCACGAAGGTGGAGCAGCGTCCCCGTTTATTTCAGCAAATTTTGGAAGAAGGTCACACCATTGGCAATCATACCCATAATCACCTCAACGGAAAAAAAGTTTCAGACGAAGAATACTTCGAAAACATCAACATGTGCCAAGAAACAATAAAAAGCTTGCACATCAATACATCATCAAATAATCAAATTAAATTATTTCGCCCCCCATACGGGAAAATCACGAAATCTCAAATCTCAAATCTCAAATCTCAGTACTCCATCATTATGTGGGATGTGCTGAGCGGTGATTTCGACCTGAAAATCTCAAAGGAAAAATGTGCAGATAACGTGCTTAAAAATGCAAAAAAGGGATCAATAGTGGTTTTTCACGATTACAAAAAGGCGAAAGAAAAGCTCTTTTACGCTCTACCGAAAACGTTGGAACACTTCTCTGAAAAAGGGTTTCGGTTTGAGGCCATTACCCAATCACGCCTAGCAGATGTTGGAAACAACAGGTAAACCGGTTTGTTGAATCGCTTCAAAACCACCGACAACATTGGTAATGTTCTCAACTCCTTCTTTTTTCAAAATGGAGCAGGCAATCATGCTGCGATAGCCTGTTCGGCAGTGAATAATGTAATGATTTGATTTGTTCAATTGATGACTGTTTTCCCAAATGTAATCCAAAGGAAATGTGGTTGCTTTTTCGAGATGGGCATTTTCATATTCATTCGGTTTCCGGACATCTAAAATTTCCGAGTCGGTTTTTGAAGTGTTTACCGCAAATTCCTGCGCAGAAATTGAGTGGATGCTTTCCACAGGTTTTCCTGCTTCTTTCCAAGCCTCAAATCCTTCTTCCAAATAACCCACCGCGTTGTCATAGCCCACCCGCGCTAGGCGCATGACGGCTTCTTCTTCCTTGCCTTTTTCTGCTATAATCAAAATGGGCTGATGAATGTCTTCAATCAATGTGCCCACCCATATTGCATACATCCCGCCAAGGCCTATATTGATTGAATTCGGGATAAATCCTTTGCAAAACATTTGGGCTTCTCGTGTATCGAGCAATAATCCACCATGCTGTATTTCCTGCTCAAATTCTTTCACCGAAAGCCCCTTCAGCGACTGGCCCGCTACTTTGTCAACATTTTCGTAACCTGTTTTATTAATCATGGCGTCTTTGGCGAAATACTGGGGTGGTGGAGCTATTCCTTCCGTAACTTTTTGAATGAATTCTTCCCTACTCATGGGTTGTAGAGCATAGTTGAATTTTCTCTGATTTCCGAGCGTGTCAAAGGTATCTTCACTCAAGTTTTTTCCACAGGATGAGCCCGCCCCATGTGCAGGATAAATAATGATCTCATCTTCCAAAGGAAGAATTTTGTTTCTGAGTGAGTCAAACATCATCCCTGCCAAATCTTCCTGCGAAAGCCCATTGCCAATAGCTAAATCGGGGCGCCCCACATCACCAATAAACAGCGTATCACCCGTGAAAATAGCGTGGTTTTTCCCGTTTTCATCTTTAAGCAAATAGCAGGTGGACTCCAACGTATGGCCGGGAGTGTGCAATGCCTTGAGGGTGATTTTTCCAAGTTGGAACTCTTCACCATCCTTTGCATTATGAACATCATATTCGGTATCCGCATTTGGGCCATAAACAATGGTTGCCCCTGTTTTTCGAGCCAAATCCAAATGCCCGGAAACAAAATCCGCATGAAAATGCGTTTCGAAAACGTATTTGATTTTTGCCCCGCGTTCTTCTGCTTTTTTCAGATACGGTTCGGTTTCACGCAGCGGATCAATCACCACCGATTCGCCTTCGGACTCAATATAATAGGCGGCTTCTGCAAGGCAATTTGTATAAAGTTGTTCGATGTGCATTACCAAATTTTACACAAAGTTAGGGCTTTGCGTTCTTTCAAAAAAATGATGGGCATAATCAAAAATCCGCTTTGTAGTAGAAAATGGGCAGCCGACCCAGCTGATATTCTTCGCGAATGGGGTTGGAAGCGGGGTCGCTAGCGTCAGGCGCATAAGTGAGTTTTAACACATTTTGTGTCCCTAAAACATTTACTAAATCAATGCCGATTTCATGGGTTACTTTTTTTTGGTTGATTTTGAAATTCACTTTCAAATCCCAACGGAAATAGGGGTCAAATTGCAGCGTATTTCTTTCGGCATCCACATATACAATTTCACCCATGAGTACGGTTGCCGCTGTGTCCACAGGCGAGTAGCGCTTGTTTCCCGCATAAGTGGCCTTTGTGCCGAGCGTAAAGCTGTTCTTTTTGCCCACTTTAAATTCCTTCGCTGCCAGCAAATTCCCCACATAATTACCGTTGAAATCGGTTGGACGTTTTTTACCGTCACTGCCTTTGTAAAACGATTCATAGTACGCGCCTGTCAGCATAAAAAAGAACTTTTTGCTAAAGAATTTTTCGATGGTGATTTCAATTCCGTAATTCTCGCCTGTACCTTTGTTTTCCAATGTGTCAGGAAAAAAACGCGAAAATCCAGACCCTTGGTTGAGCAAAGAAAAAGATGACGAGTTCTTCTCAATCGGCACGTTGTACAGTTGCTGGTAGTAAGTTTCGAATTTGAGACGGGTGTTTTTAGCGAACGCATTGTCATAACCAAGCACATAGTGGATGCTGCGTGTAAAGTCCATGCCAATGTTGTGTGGCTTATTCTTCGGAAAATGATAAAAATACGTATAGATGGGCTGCATTTGACTGTGCATACCAAACCCAGCGCTTAAGGATTGCATTTCGGCAAAATCCCACTTCAGGCCAAGCCGAGGCTCCACAGGTGAAAAACTGTTAGAAAGCGAAAAATATTGGCTGTGTAATCCCGCATTAAAAGTTAGGTTATCTGAAATTCTGTATTTCCATTGAATGTATGGTTGGATGAGAAAGGCATTGCCTTGGTAATCCCACCGATTGGTCCATGTATAGGTGTATTCATTAATTAATGAGCTATCTACAAATTCATGGTAGACACTGTCTTGAAAATCGAAAAACAGCGCATCTGCATTCACTCCTGCCTTTATGATGTGCTTTGTGCTAACCTTATGGTTGACAAACGCGGCAAGCGATGTTTTGCCCTGCAAAAATGAATACCGCTGCTTGTCGGGCACAGAATCTATCAAATACAAATCACCCTCACCCACAAGTTGGTTTCCGAGCGAATCGAGCGTGTAGTAAATCAACTTGTGATAGGAATGTTGTTCTTCCGCTGCTCCTGCCAAAGTGATTTTTGCATACGTTTTTTTGTTGAGTGATTTGGTGTAATTCATTCCCAATACACCCATGAATGTGCCGAAATATTGGTCTCGGTCATTGTCTCCGTAAATCTCTCTCTTACTGGTGTCTTGCTTGCTTATCAAAATGCCGATGTCGCTTTTTCCAGCCAATCCGAAAATCGAAAAATTGCTGTTCTTTTTTCCGGGGAAATTCACTTTGAAATTCAAGTCATAATATTTGGGTGTAGCGGTAGTGCCTAAATCAATGTTCAAAAAATCGAAAATAGTAAAAGTGGAGTAACGAAAAGCGGCCAGATAAGATGAGCGTCTTTCCTTTGAAACAGGCCCTTCGGCCATCAATTCCGTGCCGAATAACCCGAACTGCCCGGTAAATTCATGCTTTTCGTTATTTCCATTTCGCATGCGCAAATCGAATGCGCCAGCAACACTGTTTCCAAATTCTGCGGGAAATGCGCCTGTGAAAAAATCAGAATTGGCCAGCGTCTTATTATTAATAATGTTCACAGGTCCGCCTTGCGTGCCTGAAATGGCAAAATGGTTGGGGTTTGGGATGTCAATCCCTTCCATGCGCCACAGAACGCCCAGCGGAGAATTGCCGCGAATCACAATGTCGTTGCGTGAATCATCCGAACCCTGCACGCCTGCAAAGTTAGAAGCCATACGTGCAGGATCGCTGCGACTACCTGCATAGCGGTCGGTTTCTTCCACGGTGAAAGCACGGGCGCTCACAGTAGCCATTTCATTCATTACCTCCCCTTTTCTTCGTGTGGCAATAATTTCCACTTCTTTCATTTCTGTGACCGACTCTTCCATTTCAACACTTAAAACCACTTCCTTGCCTGCGCTCAAAATAATGTCAGATACCATCACTTGCTTGTATCCCAAAAAAGTAATGCGTAGCGCATGCCTCCCTAAAAAGATCTTTTCTAACCGAAAACGTCCTTCCGTATCTGTTACTACTCCTGTGAAATTTGCAGTGTCGGTAAGCAAAACAACATTTGCCCCGATAAGTGGAATTTTTGTTTCTCTGTCGGCTACTTTCCCGCGAATTGTTTGAGTGTATTGGCTGAATGCTTTTTCTTCTTGGGCATTTGCTATAAAAGCGATGAAACCACAAAAAAACGCAAGGATTATTTTCCTCATTTCAATGATTTTGCTTTCAAAAATAGAAAATAAAAAAAACCGCTAATTATTGTTTAGCGGGAGCTATCATCAAAATTATCAACAACTTATTCTTCCATTGAGTCAACCGAAGGTGAAGTTTCTGCCGTTTTGCGGTTTTTAAACCTTACTCCTATCATAATTTCATGTGTGCCTGAACTGTAGTTCTTCAGGTTGGACGTGGTAATGTCATAAGAATAGGCCACAGAGAGGTTTTTTTGGAAAACATATCCTGCAGTTATTGAGGCTGCGTCTTCGGTACGATAGCCAAGTGCCAGCCATACCATTTGCTGATAAATTACCCTTGCATTCACGTCAAGCTGAGGGGTTATAGGAGAAACATATTTAAGAAAAAATGACGGCTCAACTGTAAAATCATTGTTGATGTCAAAGCGGTAGCCGCCAATAACATAATAATGCCCCACCAAACGGCTTTGACTGTCTTCATAGTTATCAAAAAACTGCACGCGGTTGTTTAGGATTTGTGGCACGGAAATACCGAAAAAGAGTTTATCCGAATAAATGTATGTTCCAACTCCTGCATCAGGCACAAGAACAGATTGAACGCCTGCACTCATAGCTGGGTCTCCTGTTTCCTTTTGCGTAATTTTTGCCCCATCAACAGTGTATTGCAGCAGTCCTCCAGCAACTCCAAATGAYAGCTTGATGGTTTCGGTCAAGCGCAAATGGTAGGCATAAGAAACTTGTGCTCCTATTCGTCTTGTAGGGCCGGTAATGTCTGTAAATAAGTAGCCGCCAACGCCCATTTTGTTGTTGATGATCGGGCCATATGCACTCAAAATATTAGTTCTGGGCGCATCGGTAATGCCAATCCATTGTTCCCTGTGGTTGAGTTTTGCTTCRTAATAAGGACGGCTGCCACCAATCGCTGGGTTGAYGACATAATCATTAATGAGATATTGAGTAAACTGTGGCAGTTGCTGAGCATAGGACTCTACGGTTAATATGGAAATCAATATGACAAAATATTTTTTCATGATGTTTTATCTCACTATTGTTACCGGCCCTGTAATCGGGTTAGGAAATTCAGGATGATTGAGCATTATGATGTAATAATATGTTCCAACCGGCACAGGGTTTCCGTTAAATGTGCCTTCCCATGGGTCTTTATATCCTGGTTCTGATGTGAACAGAAGCTGTCCCCAGCGATTATAAATTTCAACTACCACATCAGGAAAGTCCTCCAGGTTTTCAATCTGCCAACCATCATTGATGCCATCTCCGTTTGGTGAAAACCCGGAGATGAAGACAATATCGGGCAATACTTCCACGACAACCGAATCAATAGCTACACATCCGTTGAGAGTTGTAGATGTTACATAATAGGTTGTAGATATTTCCGGGCATGCCTGCGGGTTGGCGGCAGTGGTTGAACTCAGCCCCTCAGCAGGCGACCAGTTAAATATAGCGTCAGAAGGGCCTGTCGGTGCTCCGCCTATGGTACGGCAAATACCTTTAACAAGAGGAAGGACTGAACCGGCTTCTGCAAAAGGAGTTGCATCAACTACTACAGCTACAGTGTCGCTATCAGCGCATTGCCCAGCTGACACAACAAACAAATAACTGTTTGAGCCCACAGGAGGCAGCACTTGTGATGTTTGAGTCGCTCCAACTTGTTGGCTACCCAGCCACCACTCAAAGTTTAAAAGGGTGCTACCTGATGCAATACCGGTAAGCGTGAGCGAATCACCTTCACAAAGAGCAGTGTCATTCATTACTGAATTAATCACAATGCTTGTTTGCGCAACAAGCGTAGTATCAAAAGCGATGATGCAATTGTTGAAATCCGTGACAGTCAAACTGTAAGTACCTTCATCCAGCCCTGAAACGTCTTCGCTGAAGGAAGAAAAGCCTCCGGGGCCAACCCAACTGTATGTATATCCAGTTATGCCTCCCGAAATTGTTATAGAAATGAGCCCGTCATTTGAATAATTGCAAAGCGGATCAGCCGAAGCATCAACCGAAAGAGTAAGTGCTGGCGGGTCAGTGAGATTTACAGGGTTTGAAATAACGCAACTGTTTACATCGGTAACGGTAACCAAATAACTTCCCGCACAAAGGCCGGTAGCTGTTTGCGTACTTTGGTTTGAAGGATCGCTCCACGTAAAGCTGTAAGGGATTATGCCCCCTGAAGCGATGATGGAGGCCTGGCCGTCACATGAGTTGTTGCAATTCGGGTCCATTACATTGCTGAATGACAAGACAAGCGAATCGGGTTGGTCAATCGTATCGGTTTTTATGGTAACGCAACTCATGCTGTCTGTGGCTGTAATTGCATAAACTCCCGCGCACAGCCCGCTGATGTCGCTTGTTGTGTCTCCTGTGCTCCATAACAAAGTTGCCGGCGGGTTGATGGTAGTTACGGTTGTTTGTATTTCTCCATCACACAATCCGTAGCAACTTACGTCTGTCAACACATCTAATGTAATAGAAGGACCATTGGGGTTGTTCATAATAATGCCGTCAATAAGCTGGCAATTCATTGCGTCAGTTATGGTTATATTGTATGTTCCAACAGAAAGCCCGCTGGYTGTTTGCGTGGTGTCTCCCGTATTCCAGTTGTAGATATAGGGAGATGTTCCTCCCGAAGGAATCACTGTGATGCTGCCATCGCTCAGCCCGCAGGTTGGGTTAACTACGTTAAATGTATCCGTAACCGGAGCCGGCTCGTTGATAATGAATGATTCAGCAATTACACAATTGTTGGAGTCGGTAACGCTTACGCTGCATGTTCCCACCGAAAGGCCAGTAATTGACAAACCGGTATTTCCTGTGCACCAATCAAAAGTATAAGGCGAAGTTCCGCCAAATGGGACAGCTGTTGCTGAACCATTAGCACCTCCTGCACAAGAAATATCTGTAGTGTTTACAATAACACTATCTGGGCCACCAATGTTTGAAAGACCGCTGCTAAATGGAATCGAGCATCCGTTGGCATCAGTGATAGTGCCCGTATAACTTCCCGCACAAAGACCGGTGGCTGATGAGTCTGTCAATGAGGCATTAAAATCCCATGAGAAATTGTATGTGGCAACCCCGCCCGAAACAGACAAGTTAATCACCCCATCGCACGCACCGCAAGCAGATGCCGTAACCGCATCAGAAACGGTAAGTTGCTGCGGCTCGGTAATCGTTGTATCGATTGTGGCAATACATCCAATGGAATCAATGGCAATAAGTGAATATTGACCTGCAACCAATCCGGAAATATCTTGTGTAAGTTGTGAGTCAGGCAACCAGAGCAAGGAATCAAAATCGGTAACGGTAACATCAATTGCACCAGTACTGTTGCCAAAACAAAGCACATCGGTTACGCTATTTACGGTAATAGTTGGGCCACTATTATTACTTAAGGAAACAAGGGCGGGCATAGTGCAGCCAGCTGAATCCGTAATGGTTACGTTGTACGACCCTGCACCAAGCCCCGTAGCCGTTTGGGTAACTTGGTTGCCTGCAGATGCATCCCATTGATAAGTATAGGAAGAATTACTTCCCGTTCCTCCTGATGGGTTAGCGGTTAAACTTCCGTTTAATGAGTCGCACTCGGGTTTCACTTCCGTAAATGTTGCCATAATAGCGGAGGGCTCTGCTAATGTAGCTGAGGTGTCCAAAGAACAGCCTCCAAAATCGGTAATGGTTATACTGACTGTTCCCGCACAAAGTCCTGTTGCGGTCGCATTAGTTTGGCTGTTTGCCCACAAATAGTTGTAAGGCGACACACCTCCCGCAACGGAAACAGTGGCTTGCCCATTGCAAACGCTGTTACAAAGCAAATCCACAGAAGTAACAGATGAAACACCAAACACAGAAGGCTCAATAATAATCGCGCTGTCAATGGCAGAGCATCCGGCAACGTCACTTATCGAAACAATATAAGTCCCAACATTTAGGCCGGTAATTACTGAAGTTGATGCGCTATTTGACCAACTATATGTGTATGGTGTAGACCCGCCAACAACCGACACTGACGCAAAACCATCGGCCAATCCGTTGCACGAAATATTTCCCGAAGTCATTGTAGCGCTGAGAGTGTTGCCCGGATTAACCGTTCCCGTTTCAATCGCAACACATCCGCTAGCATCAGTAACCGTTACGGTATGTGTTCCTACACACAGCCCGGTGATCGTTGCTGTGCTTGCTCCATTATCCCATTGTATGCCATATGGAGTTGAACCTCCGCTAATGTTGGCAGTGGCTATTCCATCACAAGAGCCTCCGCAGGTAATATCCGTTGTGGAAATTGTAACCGTCTGCCCGCCTGTGTTATTCAATGAAGCAGTAAATGACGTATCGCAGCCATTAGCGTCAGTAACGGTAACATTATACGAACCCGCACCAAGCGCAGTAGCAACGGAGTCCGTTTGATTTCCTGTGCTTGCATCCCACAAGTAAGCATAGACGGGTGTTCCGCCCGAAACAAACACAGTAATGTCACCCGTTGAAGCTAGGCAAGGCGGACTGTTTACCGATATGCTGTCCAAAACAACCGTTGATGGTTCATTAATTGTAACGGAAGAATTTACTGTACAACCATTTGCATCTGTTACTGTAGCGCTATAAACTCCCGCGCACAATCCACCAACAGAATCTGTTGTGACACCTGTATTCCATGCAAAAACATAGGGGGAAGTTCCGCCAACAGGCAGGGCTTTTGCGGTTCCGTTACAATCGCTATTGCATACCGCATCAGCGGCTGCAAAGGTAATCCCTGTTGGGCCACCAATGTTATTGATCGTGATGGAGAACGTATCAGCACACGCATTGGCGTCTGTTATTGTTATTGTTATTGTTCCTGCGGACAATCCTGTTGCTATCGTATCTGTTGAGCTATTGCTCCAGCTATAAATATATGGCGATGTCCCTCCGCTTACCGATACCGTTGCTTGCCCGTTTGCGTTGCCACAAGTGGCATCTGTAATAGCAAAACTAGTGTCAATGGACTGAGGTTGACTGATTGATGTGTCCAAAATCGAAATGCAGTTGTTGGCATCAGTTACTGTTAAGATATAAGTTCCCGCACAAAGGCCCGAAATGTCATCCGTAGTAGCTGTATTTGACCATGAGAATGAAAATGGTGATGCAGATCCTGAAGCTGTTATCGAAATAGCCCCGTCACATGCGCCCGGGCATGTTGCGTTGTTCAGTGCGTCCAACACAATGGTAGGTCCGTTTGAATTACTTAATGAAACGCTGTCTTCACCCGTACAGCCCTGTGAATCGGTAATCGTTAATGAAAAAGTTCCCGCAAAAAGTCCTGATGCAGTTTGCGTGGTTTGGTTGTTCGCATCTGTATCCCACAGGAAGGTATAGCCGCTTCCGCTTCCGCCTGATATACTTACGGTAACGGTTCCGTTCGTATCCAAACATGCGGGCAAGGTGTCAATGGTAAATGATGCCGTGATAGCCGGTGGTTCTGAAATGCTCACGGTTTCGGTTTTCGCGCAACTATTTAAATCGGTTACGGTAACCGTGTGTGTTCCTGCTGCAAGATTGGTTGCTGAAGAATCCGTTACGCCATTATCCCACAAGTAGGTGTAAGGCGTTGCTCCTCCCGATGGCGTTACTGTTCCTATGCCGGTGGAATCGCCATTGCAAACCGCATCCACAAAAGTTGAACCCAAAACCAACACGGATGCCTCTGTAACAGAATCACAAGCATTTGCGGTGCAGCCGTTGGCGTCGATAACCGTTACACAATAAGTTCCGGCAATAAGCCCTCCGATTGAATTGGTAGTGGCTGCATTATTCCACAAATAAGTGTAGGGAGTTGTGCCTCCGGAAACGCTGGTTGAAACTGTTCCGTCATTGTCTCCACTGCAAACTACATTGGTTGCTGATGCCGTAACAGCAAGAGCTGCCGGTTCGTTCACGGATGCTGAAGAGATGGTTGCACAACTGTTGGCATCGGTAACGGTCAGCGCTATTGTTCCTGCGCTAAGTCCTGTTGCCGTTGAATTGGTTTGGCCATCGGCCCATGCATAAGTATAAGGAGTAATCCCGCCTGTTACAATAGCAATTGCTGTTCCGTTATTTCCGCCATTGCAACTAACATCCGTAGAGTCCGTATTCACTGTTGGTCCACTGATGTTGCTGATGGTAATACCGCTAAATATAGTGCTGCAAACCGAGTTATAAGTTACGGTAACCGAATATGTGCCTACATTCAAGCTGTCTGCCGTGGCAGAGGCATCGCCATTCGACCACGAATACGAATACGGTGTTGTTCCTCCCGAAATGAATATTGTGGCGTCTCCATTTGTGTTGCCACAAGTGGCGTTATTAATCAAGGTGGCGTCAAGCGAAAGCGGAGGCGGCTCAGTGACTTGCGTCGAATCTTCTTTTGTGCAGCCATTCCCATCTGTTACAGTTACATAATGCATTGACACACCTAATCCTGCGATTGACGAATCGGTAGCACCCGTTGGTGACCAGTTGTAACTGTATGGCGTAGTTCCTCCGGAGGGAGTCACTGCTGCCGTGCCATCGCTACCGCCATCACAAGTGATGTTTGTTCCGATAATGGATGTTGTTAATGTAATTGGTTCTGTGATTTCAACAGTATCGGCCAACGTACATCCACCGGCATCGGTAACGGTTACAATAAATGTATCAGCGCACAAATTGGTGATAGTTGCCGTTGTTTCACCATTTGACCATGAAAAGCTGTAGGGCGTCAATCCTCCCGAACCGGAAGCTGAAGCAAGCCCATCGCAAATCGCGTTGCAATTGACACTTGTTCCGGATAATGCAATAGCAAAAGTTGACACTTCATTAACTTTTGCCGTATCTACTCTTGAACAGCCGTTACCATCAGTTACCGTAACGGTGTACGTTCCGGTACAAAGCCCCGTTGCTGATGCAGTGATTTGGTTTCCGGTTCCCGCATCCCATTGGTAAGAATACGAAGTTGTTCCTCCACTTGTGTTTGCTGTTGCAATCATATCACAAGTGTTCAGGCAATTGGCGTCTGTAATTGAAATCGCATTTAATAATTGAGCCGGCTCACTGATGGTTACCAAATCAATACCCGTGCAACTTATCGCATCGGTAACCACCACTTGATAGGTGCCTGCACATAAACTAGTGGCCGTTTGTGTAGTTTGGTTGCCTGAATTTCCATCCCATTGAAAAGAATATGAGGTAGTTCCTCCAGTTACCGAAACAGTTGACGTTCCATCACAGTCACCAAAACAATCAACTGTATCAGCGGAAGCAATTGGAACCGGCCCATCGCTGTTGTTGACAATAAAGGCCGTATTTTCCTCACAATTATTAGCATCCGTAATACTTAAACTGTAAACATTCGCGCAAAGATTTGAAATTGAGGCAGTTGTTGAAGCGCTCGGTGACCACAAGTATGAATACGGACTGGTGCCGCCAGAAACAATAGCATTGATTTGCCCGTCACAGCTACCACATTGGGTTTGGGTGATGATCGCGGTCACAATAATCGATGCCGGCTCATTCACTATTGCTAAATCCACAGCCGAGCATCCCTTGCTGTCAGTGACAGTCACATAGTAAGTGCCCGCAGCCAAAGTCGCTATTGAAGTTCCTGAACCACCATTGCTCCAATTGTAGGTTAAAGGAGGTGTTCCTCCAGATGCAATGGCCGTGGCAGTTCCGTTATTTGAGCCATTGCAAGAGGCGTCTGTCGAGGATGTTGCAATTGAAATCGTTAGCGGTTCAGTAATAGTAATGCTTCCTGTGCCTGTACATCCGTTCGCTCCTGTTACTGTTAAACCATACGTTCCAGCAGAAAGCCCTGAGATGGACTGGTTTGTGCTTCCTGTACTCCAGCTATAAGAATATGGCGGGTTGCCCCCTAACGCTGTTGCTATTGCCGAGCCGTCACTATTGCCATTGCACGTTGCATTTGTTTTGCTGAACGAAACAGTAATTGCTACAGGTTCGGTGACAATTGCCGTATCAATGGAAGAACAGATGTTGGCATCGGTTACCGTTACAAAAAACGTATCTGCACTTAGCCCGCTAATGCTGCCGAGGGTCGCCCCCGTGCTCCACAAATAGGTAAAAGGTGAGATTCCCGAAAGGGCTGTAACCGAAGCCGCTCCATCATTGCCTCCATTGCAAGTGATATTGATGACGGAAACCGAAAGCGTTGGGCCATCTATATTGTTAACTACAAGATTAAACGTTCGTGAGCATCCTGCGTTATCGGTAATCTGAACTTCGTAAGTTCCTACTGCAAGACCTGTTACCGTAGCTGTTGTTTGCCCTACAGGATTGGTCCAATTGAAGGAATACGGGCTTACCCCACCTGAAGGAGAAAGTGAGATTTGCCCATTAGAATTACCGCAAGTGGTGTTGATTACTGATGCGTTGTCAACAATGAGCGAATTTTCCGTAATGGGTGCAGTAGTGTCTGCAAGACACCCATTTACATCAGAAACTGTAACATTGTATGTCCCAACACACAATCCTGTTGCCGTTGCAACGGTCTGGCTTCCTGGATCATCCCAAATGAATGAATAAGAAGGAGTACCTCCCGAAACAACTACTTCTGCCGAACCGGTGCATGCTCCATTGCAAAGCACATTGGTAATGTTTAGCGAAAGCGAAAGCCCGATTGCTTGTCCCACAATGGCTGAATTAGTTTTGGCACATCCGTTGCCATCAGTAATAGTAAGCGTATATGTTCCTGTTGCCAAACCGCTAATTGAAGACGCTGTTGATCCCGTGCTCCAATTGTATGAATAGGGCGTTGTACCACCTGATGGATTTGCCGTTACCTGCCCGTCACTCACTCCTTGGCAAGTTGCATTGCCTACAATAAAATTTGCCTGGATGGAATCGGGCTGGGTAATGACAATGGGTGGTGAGAAATAAGTGCAGCTGTTGGCATCGGTAATCTGAAGTGTAACGGTATCTGCGCACAATCCTGATGCCGTAGTTGAAGTTTGCCCTGTGGACATCCACAAATAGGAGTAAGGAGATGTGCCGCCAGTAACTCCTGTAACTGTGGCACTGCCATCACATGAATTATAGCAACTTGCATTGGTGCTGATAATGGTGGCGTTTTGAGGACCATCAATATCAGAAACTGTAACATCAACCAATAATTGGCAACCGTTGGCATCGGTAATGGTGTCGGTATAAACACCTGCAGGAAGACCTGTATTAATACTAGCCGTAGAACCATTACTCCATGAATGCGAGTAGGGTGGYGTTCCTCCGRATAACGGATTAACCCGCGCTGTGCCCGTRCCAGCCCCACAAGTTGAAGGCGTTGAAGATGGTGTTCCGGTTAAAAGAGTTGGGTCGGTAATGGTAACAGAGCCTGTRGCAGTACAGCTACTGTCATCGGTAACTGTGACGTTGTATACTCCAACAGCAAGTCCTGTAGCGGTTTGTGTAGTTTGTTGTGGCACGGGGTCATCCCATAAATAATTGTAGGGGGCGCCTCCGCCTAATGGGTTTGCAGTAGCTGTTCCGTCCGCGGAACCATTACATAAAGCATTGGATTTTGTAACGGAAACTGTTAKTGCTGTMGGCTCYGCRATSGTTACGTTGCCYGTAATAATGCAACTATTGGCATCRGTTACAGTTACATTGTARGTTCCSGCAGGYAATCCTGTAGCGGYTTGTGTTGTCTGTRARKTGAAATCRTCCCAWSCAAATGAATARGCGGMAGTTCCTCCYGAAACRYTRGCCGYTGCCTGCCCTGTGGAATCATTATTACATTTAACATTGRCGTTCGAAATCGTCARCGYGAGTGCTCCCGGTTCGGYCATGCAAATATTATCCGTTGTAGTGCAGCCATTGGCATCKGTTATCGTAACATCATAGCACCCGGMCGAAAGCCCTGTGGCAGTTTGRGTGGTTTGAAATGATGCGTTAATGTCCCACTGGAAGCCATATGGAATAACACCTCCACCCGGACTTACCGTTGCGGTTCCATCATTACCGCCATTGCAACTGACGTTTGTCGCACTAGCGGTGGCCGTTAAAGCAGCAGGTTGCGTAATGCTGATGCTGCCTGTAGCAGTACATCCGGGGGTACTGTTGTCCGTAACTGTTACATTGTAAGTTCCCGGGCCTAAGCCAGTTGCTGTTTGCGTAGTTTGTGATCCAGAATCATCCCACGAATAAGAATACGGTGTTGTTCCTCCTGATGGGGTTGCGGTAACCGTTCCGTCTGCTGCCCCATTGCAGGTAATGTTTGTTCCGCTTGTCGCAACGATTAGCAATGCTGGCTCAATGATTTCGCCTGAATCAATCACATTGCAAGTATTCGTATCGGTAACGGTAATTAAATAAATACCCGCACAAAGCGCTGTGATTACAGAATCAGTAGAGCCGTTGCTCCATGCATAAACATAAGTGCCCGGACCTGTTCCTCCTGTCGCAATGACGTTGAGCTCGCCATCACAAAGGCCATTACATGAAATATTTACAGTATCAACGTTTGTTTGAAGAACAATAGGATTTACCGTCATGGTTACATCCGTATCGTTGGTGCAGCCGTTGGCATCAGTTACTGTTACATTGTAAGTTCCAACGCAAAGTCCGGTAGCTATGGAGTCGGTTTGATTTCCTGTAGCTGCATCCCATTGATAAGAATAAGGCACTGCACCACCGCTTCCCGTTGCCGAGACAGTGCCATCGCAGCCCGATCCACTACAATCCTGATTAACAATAGAGCTATTAATTTGGATAACGACAATGGGCTGAATAGCTACTGTAGTAATTACAGGACAGCCGTTGGCATCGGTTACTGTTATGCTGTATGTTGCATCACATAATCCTGTTGCTGTTTGGGTGGTTTGGTTGTTGGCGCTTGCATCCCATTGGTAAACGTAGGGCGATACACCTCCTACAGGATTGGCTGTTGCTTCCCCATTACATATCGTACCGCAAGTTGCGTTGGTTTGGGTTATACTGATGCTGAAAGCGGGCGGCTGGATGATGTTGAAAGTAAATATTTCAATACAGGCTGCTGCATCAGTAATGGTTACCGTGTAAGAGCCTACACACAAGCTGCTGATTGAGTTAACTGTTTGACCGGTTGACCACAAAAAGCTGTAACCAGGGGTTCCGCCTGTTGGTGCCACTGACGCACTTCCAATGCACACTCCATTACAATTGATATTTGTTTGGCTTGGGTTGGGAACAATCGGATTGGGAACAGCGATGATGAAGTTTTCTACAGTATCACAGCCAGACACATCGGAAACAGTAACTGAATAGCTCGCTGCACAAAGCCCGGTAATAAGATTGGTGCTGGCTCCTGTGCTCCAGTTTATTGTATATGGCGCACCGTCTCCTCCTGTAGGCGATACGGAAGCAATTCCATCGCAAGCGCCACTACATCCCACATCAACTTTCGAGAGGTTTGGATTGATCGCGGTGGGTTCGCTGATGATAACGGTTTCAATTCCGGTACAGCTAATGGGGTCAGAAATGGTAACGGTATATGTTCCCGCGCAAAGACCAGTGATTGATGCTGTTGTTGCTCCTGTGGTCCATAAAAACGCGTAGCCACCTGTATTTCCTCCAGTTGGTGCTGCAGTTGCCAAACCATCACAAATGCCAAAGCAGCTTGCGTCTGTAATTGTGACATTTGGGACAATTGTTGCCGGCTCTATAATCGTGAAAGGAACGGTAAGCAAACATCCTGCAGCATCATTAATATTCACAGTGTATGAGCCGGGACCTAATCCCGATATAGAGGATGTGGTTTCTCCTGTGCTCCAAGAAAAAGTATAGGGTGTAGTGCCTCCTGTTGGAGTTACAGAAGCGCTTCCGTCATTAGTTCCATTACAGGTAACATCGGTTTTAGATGGGTTGGAAATTATTGGCGCAGGGTTGTTCACAACAACTGTTTCAATACACTGACAGCTATTACCATCAGTAGTAGTAACCGTATAACTTCCTGCACACATGCTTCCGAGAAAGCTCGTAGTAGCCCCATTGCTCCAGCTGAATGAATAGGGCGTTGAGCCGCCTGTTGGGGTTGCGCTTATTGTTCCATCACAAACTCCGCTGCAATTCATGTCCGTAGCGCTGGCATTGCAAATCAAAGCACCCGGCTCGGTAATGGTAGCGCTTTCTGTAGCGGAGCAACCGTTGTTGTCGGTAACGGTTGCTGTGTATACTCCTGGACACAATCCTGTAATGAGCGAATCGGTTTGCCCCCCGTTCCAAGAATATGTATAAGGAGAAGTGCCGCCCGTTGGGGTTGCAGACGCTTGTCCGTCACATGCCCCGCTACACGTTACGTCTACACTGGCAGTATTAGCGTTCAGTCCTAAAGGCTCCGTTATATTAATGGTTATAATTTCTTGACAACTTGCGGCATCTGTAACTGTAACTGAATATAGGGTCGCGCATAGCCCTGTCCTTGTGGAAGAATTAGGCCCCCCATCGCTCCAAGTAAAAGAATAGGGTGTAGTGCCTCCTGAAACATTTAACGTAATTGTTCCATCACACAAGCTGTTACAGGTAACGTTAGTACTGTCTTTGGTTACTGTTAGTGCCAATGGCTGAATAATTGTAGTTGAGCTGAACGCAGGACAAGAATTGGCATCGGTTACTGTCAAATCATAAGTTCCCGAGCATAGACTGGAGATGCTATCAGTTGTTTCTGTTGTGCTCCAAGAATAGGAATAGCCCGGAGTTCCGCCAGAAACAGTGGCCTTTGCCGTACCATCGCAAGTGCCGTTGCAGGTGATATCGGTTTTGCTAATAAAAATGTTAATAGCAGTTGGCTCTACAAGCGTAGCTAATGAAATAAATTCTTTGATACAGCCATTATTATCAGTTAGTGTTAAGCTATATACTCCATCACATAAATCGAAAACTTCATTGGTTGTCCCTCCGCTAGACCATAAATAATTATACGGTGCTGTCCCTCCTCCCGCTACTTCTTTTAAGTGACCGTCACAGGTATCCTTACAGGTAGGATTATCTATTTCTTCAAAGGCAGAAAAAAGGAAAAGTGCGCCTGGCTCTGCAATAGGAGCAGTCCCTGGCATCTGGTCTCCATTAGTATCATCTGTAACAACTACCGTATAAGTGCCAGCACACAAGCTGTCAATAGTCGGCCCTGTTTCTCCAGGTATAAGGTCTCCATTGGTGTCAAGCCATTGGTAGGAAAAGTTCCCACTACCACCTGTAACGGTTGTAGACGCTGTGCCATCGCATGAATCTTTGCACGAAACAGTTGCGGTTGAAACAGAAACAGAATGTGATGCAAAGGCGCTAATTCCAATTATTAAAAAAAACACGAGGGGGAACCCTTTTTTTAACAGTATGTTTTGCATCGTCCGCATCTGATTTCGTTGTTTTGTTGGCTTGCTCAGTTATACACGCAATTTTACTGTTTTCGGTTGGGTGTTTTTAAGTTTTAGTCTGCTAATTTAATGGTTACTCCTGTTTGAATTGTTGCAACAGCGACTCTTTTTAAACACTGCAAGTTTAATAATTCAAAAATTTATACTCGAGCATCAGGCGAATTTGTCTGTTTGTGTCTTTTTGAAAAATGCCCAATTGTTTATCGCTGGTTACATCAAAAAGCCCGTAGTTTCCGTAAATGCCAATGTTGAATTGTTCGTTGAGCACATACTCATAACCGGCCATCAAACCTAAATCATAAGCATTAAAACTGTCGTTTTTTCTCCATTTGGTTTCGGTGGATTCTGATATTAATTGTGCGTTTTCTTCGATTGAAGTTTGAATTTCATCAATGGCGCCCAACAATTGTGAGTATTGCATTCCAAGCAAAATGTTGTGCCGGTTGCTACGGTAATTGAAATACAACGGTATATCAAGATACTGCAAGTAAAGGGTTTTTGTTGATATGATAGTTGATTTTGAAGGGGTTTCCATTGATTGTTGTACTGCTGAAGTTTGCACATTTAATCCTCCTCTCAGGTGGTACATCAGCCCTGCATCCATCGAAAACAAGTCATTGATTCGGTAGGAATAGCGCAATCCTATTTGTCCGCCAATGACTGGATTCGCTTCCGTGGATTCGGTTCCCTGCATCCCAAATGAAAGGTTTGGCCCGAAGACTAACCCAGCTGTGCCTTTTCGCAGCCAGTTGAGTCGGTCTTTCAATGGTTTTGAATTGGCATCGAGCTCTTCTTCTTTTGCTTTTTTTGCAAAAACCCCGCTTAAAGAAATTTTGAGTGACGGCATTTTAATTACTTTTCGATGCTTTTCTTTTTCTTGTGAGATGGTTTGGGTTGCTATCTCTTCATCATCATAAACTTCTGCATTTGAATCATATATTATTTCTTTTTTGTTTTTAACTTGAGATTGCGACTGATTGCCCGCCACTAATGACGTTTGATTGAATGCATCGGTGTTTTCTCTATTGTCTTGCTTACCTCCAGTTTCATTTTTCTTGTTTTTTGTTTTCGTGATTTGTTTGTTATCTGTGTTTGGCTTTGTTGCTTTCACAGAAGTCGTCAGCAGTTTTTCATCTTCAAAAAAGGTTTTATCAACAGCTTCTTGGGTCCGGTTGATTTCTGATTTCTGATTTTGAATAGTTTGCTCATTACTCAATGAATTCGATTTGTTTTCAGTTGGTTGTTGCGTGTCTTCTACAACCGTGTTTTCATCAGAAAGTGTTTGAGTTTTTTGTTTTTCAGCCGCTTTCTCGATAGGAGGGTTACTTGGTTTTTCAACTAATTGTTCAGAACTGTCGGTATTAGTGAAAAGAGAGAAAATAAAAATCGCCACAGCAATTCCCGCAATAGAAAATACTGCCAAAACTCCTCTTCTTCTGCTTACTTTGTTTTTCTCATCAGCAAGAATAAGTTGCTCGGCTGCTTTCCAATTCTCTTCGCTGAATTCGAATTCCCTCTTTTGCAGCTTTTGGTTAAACAAGCGATCTATGCGATGATTACTTTTCATTGACAGCGGTTTTATTTTCCCTTTTCATTTTTTCATCGATCATTTCTCTGATTAATTTGCGCGAATTAGATACGTGCCATTTTGAAGTGCCTTCGGATATGCCGAGCATTTTTGCAATTTCCTTGTGGCTAAACCCATCAATTGCAAACAGATTGAAAACCTTTTGGCTTACGGGTGGCACACGTTTAAGTATTTGCTCCAGATCATCGGCATCAAAAAGCTTGTCTGCATCGTTAAAATCATAGTGTTTGTTGTGGTAAATATCTTGCTGAAAATCAATGAATTCAATCAATTGATGCTCCTTTTTGTGCTTGCGGTATTCATCAATAATGGTGTTAATCATGATTTTTCGAATCCATGCGTCAAAAGGAATTTCCTCTTTGTATTTGTCAAGGTTTTTGAGCACTTTGAGGAAGCCCTGATTAAGCACCTCTTCGGCATCTTCTCGGTTTCTTTTATATCTCATACAAACGCTCATAAGTATGCTGTAACAATTTCTATAGAGTTGAAACTGGGCTTTCCTGTCTTTTTTCAGGCATGCTTTTAATAATGCTTTCTCGATATACATGTTCTGTTGATGATAGAGTTGGCCTGTTTTGGCTCCCCTTTTTTAGCAGAAACATTGTTTTTACGAAAAATCCTGCGGATTGTTCGGTATATCGAAGTTAAATCGTTTTCACTCCTCTGAAACCAAGTACGGAGAATTAATAGTAAGGGTTGGGTGATAAAAGAATTTTTTTGAGCTTTTTATCGCACTACCACAACAAAACCGGTGAGAGTTTTAGCTTTCCTGTCGTTTTCTCCCGGCTCAATAACATAATAATAAGTGCCATCAGGCACGGGAAAGCCGAGATTGGTGCCGTTCCACGGGTATTTGTAATCCCTTGAATGAAACACGCGCTGTCCCCAGCGGTCATAAACGGTAACCTTGGAGTCGCGATAGTTTTCAATGAGCCCGATCCTCCAAATGTCATTTATGCCATCGGCATTGGGAGAGAAACCCTGAGCAGGGCTTATGGGACCACACACGTCCTTCAAAATGATTGAGTCCAGGGTGTACTCGCAATTTTTGTTATCCACTATTTTGATGGAATAAGTACCGATTTCCAATTCCTCATAAGCTGGTGACAATTGAAAATCGCCCCCATCTAAGCTGTACTTGAAGGGCGGATCTCCATATAAGGGCAGCTGCATTTCGATTGTACCCAGTTCGGTACAGTTTTGATTGGCTACCAGGGCTACTGAAACCGGGGGCAAGGGCTGACCAACGGTTATGGTATCGGTAACAGATGTGTTGTCGGTATCAGTAACAGTTACCGCATAAGTTTGCGTGGCAAGATTTGAGATTTGAGATAGCGTACTTCCGGTATTCCATAAATAAGTGTAGGGCGAAGTGCCTCCTGTGGCAACAACACTAGCCTGCCCATCTGCTTTGCCGCAACTAGCATCAACAGCGCTAAGTGCTATCACCAGCGAGTCCTGTTGAGAAAACACATTAACGAATAGCAATGAAAAAAACACACAAAATAACACACGCACCACGGCCAGCTTGTTTTGCTTGAAAAATTAATAATGGTAAAATTAAGAAATAAAGATGAGGTGCTTTACTTTCTGACTGTTTTTAGAAAACCAAAAAGATCTTTAATAAAATAATGACAACGGCTATCAAAAAATCACTCTTCTTTTTCAAACTCGTTCTCCACATCCACTTCGATGCGCTTTTCACGGTTGGCAAGCTCCCAGGCTGTATAAAAAACCAGCTTTGTGATTTTTTCTATTTTGTCAAAATCAATTTTTTCCACCGTGTCTGTTGACTTGTGGTAGTCCTCATGCACCCCGTTGAAGTAAAATATGACTGGAATTTGGTTTTTCGCAAAATTATAATGGTCTGAGCGGTAGTAAAACCGGTTGGGGTCATCGGGCTGGTTAAAGGTGTAATCCAACTCAATATTCGTGTAAGTGGCATTTGCTTTTTCGCTGATGGCGTGTAGCTCAGTGCTCAATTTATCAGAGCCAATCAGGTACACATAATTGGCGTTGCCTTCGTGCATCGTGTCAATGCGCCCAATCATGTCAATGTTCAAGTCGGCAATTGTATTTTCCAATTTAAAAATAGGGTTATCAGTATAATATTTTGAGCCAAGTAAGCCTTTTTCTTCGCCTGCAACCGGCATAATTAATATACTTCTTCTCGGTCCGTTTCCTGCTTTTTTTGCTACTGAAAATGCTTCTGCTAATTCGAGCAAAGCCACCGTGCCTGATCCGTCATCATCGGCACCGTTATACACTTCTTCCCCGTCAATGCCAATATGGTCGTAATGAGCAGTCAGAATTAGTACTTCATCTTTTTTATCTGTTCCTTCAATGTATCCCAAAACATTTTCAGAAACTACTTTTTCTTCTTTGCGTGAAACATCAATTTTCAAATTTCCTTGGGTTGTAAAAGAAATTGGTTTTCCTTTTTTTTCTATTTTCTTTTTCAACACTTCGGTAGACTTTTTGCTTTGGCTCAAAAGTGCATCAGCCATCTCGGTAGAAATATAAAAATTAGGTGGCCTGCGATGTGGTTTCTTCTCTTCTGTGTCTAATTTCATTGATGGCGCTTCGATGTAATGCCTCAAATTTTCAATACTGCCTTTCATGTCATTAGTTATTATTAAAGCTCCGGCTACTTTAGCTCTTTTTGCCCTTTCCAACTTTTTGCGCCAACTCATTGTCCAACCTGAAAATCCCTCTCTTTGTGTTACGTATGATTTTTTCTTTTTATCAAATGGCTCCCCATCAAAAAACATAACAATCTTTCCATTTAAATCGCCTGCATCTTTGTAATCACTGTAATTTTCATCATCAATGCCATAGCCGAGAAAAACGATTTCATTGGCTTTAATCAGCGTATCGTTAAACCCGCGGAAGAAGTAAAAATCTTTGAGAAATTCATATTCCTTATCATTGATGTTGATAGTAACACCATGCGGATACTTAATAGTTAATGGAAATTCTTGGTAATAACTGCCATTTACAGGAGGGATACCAATATTTTCAAAGTGTTTTTTAATGTACTCAGCGGCCATCTTTTGACCCTTTCGTCCTGTTTCCCTGCCTTCGTATTCATCAGATGCTAACACATGAAGATGTTTGCTGAGTTCGTCAGCAGTAATGGTTTTGGCATACTTAATTGCCAAAGAATCTTTTTGGGAAAAAGAAGCATGAAATAAAAACAGCATGAAAAAGCTAAATAATAAACGCATCAGCAACTTATTTTATTTACTCTTCTTTTGTGACGGCCACCTTCAAATTTTTCGTTTAAAAAAGCTTCCACTATTTCTTTTGCTTCTTCTTCTGAAAGAAAACGAGCCGGCAAGGCAAGCACATTAGCGTTGTTGTGCTGACGTGCTAATACTGCTATTTCTCTATTCCAACATAGCGCAGAACGAATGCCTTGGTGTTTATTGGCTGTCATGCTTATACCATTCCCGCTGCCACACATCAGCACGCCCATTTCCGCTTCGCTTTTTTCAATGGCATCTGCAAGAATATGTGCAAAATCAGGGTAATCAACACTATCTTCAGAATCAGCACCAAAATCTTTCAATTGGTAGCCTTTTTCTTCCAAATATTTTTTTAAAACCTTTTTGAGAGGAAATCCTGCGTGGTCGCTTCCAATGGCTAATATCATGCAAAATATTTTTTAGAGATAGCAAAAATAGCATACTAATACTTATCAACACAGTTGTTGTCAATATTCAGTAATTTTGCTGGAAAAGATGTGAAAAGTTTTACTGGGTTTTTAAAAAAGTTTTTCTGTTAATCAAAACTTTGAATAAGCAAAAAAATTCAATCAAATTTTCTCAGTAAATCTCAACCATTTCTCAACCAAAAAATAGCATGATTATCTCTGTTACTTATCATATAATAACTTTATGAACCAATTGTTCAGTTCTTTTCAAGTAACTCATTATTAATTAAATAGAATAATAAAGCTGTTAGTTTTCTGTTACTTAAATTTCATAAGTGCCTTTGGCAAGAAAAAAGCTAAAAAAATTTAAACAATACTAACCGACTAATACTATTACTATATTTTATATAATTAAAGAACTATAAATAAAAGAGGTGTTTAAAAAGTGGATTGAAATAGGATTGTTGTGTTTTTTGCCATTACTTGTTTTTTCGCAAGAAAATGAAATTAACCCAAATGGCTACAACAAATTTTATTACGATAACGGAAATCTTTCAAGTGAGGGCTACATGAAAAACGGCAAGCCCGATGGTTACTGGAAAACATACTATGAAAACGGAAACTTGAAATCATTAGGGAAGCGCAAAAATTTTGAAATAGACAGCGTGTGGAAATTTTACAACGAGAAAGGTATTCTTACCAGTGAAATTACTTATCGAAATGACAAAAAGCACGGGTTGACAAAAAACTATTCCAATGAAGGTTTTTTGGTAGCTAAAGAAAGGTTTATTGATAATAAAAAGCAAGGATTTTCTTATTATTATTATCCTTCAGCACGAATGAAGAAAAAAGTTTTTTTTAAAGATGATAAAGAAGAAGGGATTGGCTATGCATTCAGCAAAGAAGGTGATATCAAAAGTATTGTGAAATATGCAAATGGTTTTGTGAAAAGCCGTGAAAAAATTAACCGAAAAGACAGGAATGGCATGAAACAAGGCAGGTGGAAAGAGTTTTATTCTTGCCCTGAACCGTGTAATAAAGAGTATAAAACAAAGGTAGAAGGCAGATATATGAATGATTTAAAGCACGGCTATTTTAGGGAATATGACAGGCAGGGGGTTTTATTGAACACCACAAAATATGAAAACGGAGAAGTAGTGGAAAATGCTGAAGAATTGGAACAATTGGAAGTGAAAATGGAATATTATGATGATGCAAAGGTGAAATGGATGAAAAGTTTTAAAGATGGGGTACCCGAAGGCGTCCATCGTGAATATTCAAAAGAAGGAGAAATTATTAATTCTATCATTTATAGTGAAGGCAACAAAATGGGAGAAGGAATTTTGAACAAGCAATCCGTAAAGCAAGGCGATTGGAAAGAGTATTATTTAGATGGCCAGTTAAGGGCAGAAGGCAAGTATGATAACGGTCTTCGTATTGGTAGATGGGTGTTCTATCATTCTAATGGAAAAGTGGAGCAGGAAGGCGTGTTCATCTCAGGTGAAAGACCAATCAGGCTATGGAAGTGGTATTATCCGAGTGGGCATCTTTTGAGGGAAGAAAATTTTCATATGGGTATGGAAGAAGGACAGTTGATAGAATACAGTGATAGTGGAAAAGTAATTACCAAGGGTGAATATTTGGGCGGTGAAAAAGAGGGTATTTGGTTTTACGAAATGGGCGATCATCGCGAAGAAGGTGAATATCGCGCAGGCAGGAAAGAAGGGATTTGGAAACATTATTACAGGAATGGTAAGTTGAGTTTTGAAGGAAAATTTATTGATGGTGCGCCTGATGGGAAGCATGTCTGGTACTATCCTAAAGGCAAAAAAATGTTGGAAGGTAAGTACGTATTTGGCATGAAAGAAAGTGAATGGGTGCGCTACAATGAAATTGGCGAAATCATTGTAACCATTTTGTATAAAGATGACATTGAAAAGAAATTAGATGGCGTGAAAATAAAACCAAAAACAGAAGAAAGTACCGCTCAATGAATTTGGTTAAAAATATCAGGCAGTTTTTTGTACTTCAGTACAAACTAAATCCGCAAGAGCGTGATTTGGGGCTTTCACGCATATTTAGTTTTTTGGGTATTCTCTTAGTGCCGTTTTTCACAATTCTTACCTGGAACACACACGATTTGTTTCAATTTACATGTCTCGTTATTTTTATGTTCAGTTTTTTATCAACGTTTCTTGGCTCATATTTTTTTGAAAATATAAAAAACAACATTACCCACATCCTTTTTGCTCATTATATAGCCATTACGCTCTTTGCTATTTTTGTTGCTTACCGCCAGCAGTTTTCTATTGATTATTCCTTTGCATTAACAATTTTGTTTTTTTGTTTCAGCGTCATTCTCACTTCGCCTCGGCAAATAGTTTTTTATTATTCGATAGTGTTTGCGGCAGGCGCCATAGCGCTGTCAGCAAGTGATGAACTTCAAATCAGCGCCTCGTTTCTCATTAGTTTTTATGCGATATTTTTATTACTTGGATATTTTGCTGCTCGCTATAAAGCGATGATTCAGGAAAAACTGGTGTACAATGAAAGGCTGTATAGAACGCTGGTAAATAACATGAATGAAGGAATTATTAAAGTTGATTTATATGAGCGAATAGAATTGGTAAACGAGAGATATTGTGAACTAGTCGGCTATAGTCAACAGGAACTCATAGGAAAAAATGCGCCTGAAATGCTTGTGGCTGATGCGGAATCGCATAAGGCGCTGCGGGAAGCAGCCCAATTGCGTAGAGAAGGCATCGCTTCGGATTATGAATTGAGGTTGCGAAAAAAAACAGGAGAATTATTTTGGACAAGAATGAGTGGTGCGCCAACTTACAATAACGAAGGAAAAGTAGTGGGTTCCATTGGCATAATTACTGACATAACGCAAAGCAAAAAAGAAAAAAAGGAGCTTCAGCAAAACGAAGAAAAATACCGTACCATTGTAGAGAATGCCCCAGATGCAATTGTAGTTATTGATGTGGACAATGAGGTTTTCGTAGATGTTAATCAGAATGCCGTTGATTTTTTTGGCTATTCTAAAAAAGAATTGCTTGAATTAGGCCCTGATGATGTAAGCCCTGCCTTCAAGCAAGACGGAAAAACATCGCAAGGCGGGGCAAAAGCGCAAATGGCAAAGGCGCTTAAAGGCGAAAATGTGGTTTTTGAAACAGTCCATAAAAATAAAAAAAACGAAGAATTTCCCTGTGAAGTCCGTGTAGTGCGGTTTCCTGACGAAAGAAGAAACTTGGTGCGCGCCAGTATCTCCAACATTTCTGAAAGAAAAAAAGCCGAACAGGACTTGCTCGAAAGCGAAGAGCGGTTTCGCTCGTTGGTTGAGTCCATTTTTCAGGGTGTTGTCATTTCCTATGAGGGAAAAATTGTCGAATCAAATGAAACCTTTGCCAAGATGTTCGGTTATTCCCGAAAACAAATCATTCAGATGACGACTAAAGAACTTACCACAAAGGAGTCAGCTAAAAAAATCATCAAATATGCCAAGGAAAAATATGAAGGCGTTTATGAATTAACAGGCGTTAAAAAGAACGGTGAAAAATTTGAATTAGAAGCATCAGCAAAAAATACGAAATACAAGGGAAAGAACGCGCGTATTATTGCTTTCAGAGACATCACCGAACGAAAAAAAGCCGAAGAAGCATTACGCGAAAGCGAAGAAAAATACCGAAAATTAGTAGAAACCATCCCTTCTGGTTTGGAGCACATCGACACGAAAGGGAAAATTTTGTATGCATCACCGTCTCTGCATAAAATTTATGAATACGAAGATGGGGAACTTATTGGCAAAGAAGTTTTCGACATGCTTGCAAGTGATGAACATCGGAAAAAATTCAGAAAAAAACTGGCAAAAGTGAAAAAAGGCACAAGCGTACCAAAACCATATACAGGTTTAAATGTTACCAAAACAGGCAAGGTGATAGACATAGAGGTGGATTGGAACTACAGGCGAGACAAAGAAGGGAGCGTTATTGGATTTACATCAGTGATTACTGACATCAGCGATCGCAAAAAAGTGGAAGAAGAACGGCTTCGCGCCAATGTAGCCGAATTGGCGGCAAAAAAAATGAAAAAGGAAATACAGGAAAGAACCAAAGCCGAAAAAGAATTGCGGCAAAGTGAAGAGCGCTACCGCGATTTGTTCGAAAACGCCAGTGACATGATTCAAAGCGCTGACGCCAAAGGCAATATTCTTTACGTGAACAAAGCCTGGAAAGAAACGCTTGGCTATCTTGATAAGGATTTGAAAAACAAAAATATTTTTGAAATGATCCACCCCGATAGTTTAAACCACAGCATGATGGCTTTTGAAAAGATAGCCAAAGGTGAAAACATAAACGATTTGGAAGTGGAATTTAAGACCAAATCGGGAAGAAAAATTTTGGCAAGAGGCAATGTTTCGAGTAAATTTGAAAATGGCAAGTTCATTTCCTCAAGAGGTATTTTCAGAGATATCACCGAGCGCAAAAAAGCTGAAGATCAACTCAAATCGTCTTTGCGGGAAAAAGATGTGTTAYTGCAGGAAGTGCAYCATCGCGTRAAAAACAACCTACAGGTGATTTCCAGTATTCTCAACTTACARTCATCTTATGTGAARGACGAAAAAACCCATGCCGTTCTTCGTGAAAGYCAAAACCGCATCAAGTCCATGAGYTTCATTCACGAGTCACTTTATCAGGAAACGGATTTCTCAAAAATTGACTTTTCAGAATATATTGTAAATTTGTCTAATAATTTAGCTCATTCGTATGGTTTGAATGGAGATTTGGTCGAATTAAAGTTAGATGTTGACAATGTGCTACTTAGCCTTGACCAAGCCATACCTTGCGGGTTGATAATTAATGAGCTGGTTTCGAATGCACTGAAATATGCATTCCCAGTAAACCATTTAAACGGCAAGAAAGGAAATGTGCAAGTCATCGTAAAAGAAAATAAAAAAGACGTGAAAGTATCCATCGGAGACAATGGAATTGGGATGCCAAACGGCTTTGATTATCAAAACACTGAAACGCTAGGCTTACAATTAGTCATGTCGCTTGTGGAACAGTTAAACGGAAAAATTGAGCTAAAAAATAAAAACGGAACGGAATTTAACATTATCTTTCAGCGCCAAAACAGTTAACAACTGATTACTAATCTAATAAAAAAACCATGCCAAAAGTAAACATACTCATTGTAGAAGACGAAAGCATTGTTGCTAAGGACATTGAACATTCACTAAACAAGCTTGGCTATAACGTAGTAGGCATTGCGTCRATGGGCGAAAAAGGAATCGAATTGGCTGAAGAGCACAAACCTGACATCATTTTGATGGACATTATGCTTAAAGGCGAAATGAATGGCATTGAAGCGGCACATGAAATTCGGGAAAAGCTTAATATTCCGGTGATCTATTTGACAGCCTATGCCGATGAAAACACCCTGAGCAAAGCCAAAGTAACCGAACCATATGGCTATATCATCAAGCCATTTAAGGAAATTGACATCCACACCTCAATAGAAATGGCGCTCTACAAGCACGGCAAAGAAACAGAGGTGAAAAAAGAGCGCGATATGCTCTACCAGATTGTTGACAACCAAAGCACCAAAGACATCATTTTCGTAAAAGCCAACCAGCGATTGGTGAAGTTAAGGACTGCAGACGTTTATTTTGTGGAGGCACTAAAGGATTATGTGGTGATTAATACCCTTGAAAGACGATATACCATCCATTCTACTATGAAAGACATTCAACGGAAATTGCCATCGGCCGATTTTGTGAGAGTGCACCGYTCATTCATTGTACGGCTCGATAAAATTGCCGCTATTGAGCAACCAAATTTGGTTTTGGAAAACGATAAAAAACTCATCCCCATTGGCGGCTCTTACAAAGACGAACTGGCAGGCAAGCTGAATTTAGTTTGACTTTAAATACATTATTTTCGTAATTCCCTTCAAAGGCTAAAAAAGCTTTTTCATTTTTTGTCTGCCCTGAGAATTTTTGGAATAAAAAAGAAAAAGAGGTAGATTCTTCTCTTTCTTCTTCTTCCTATTATTATTATTATATAGCTTCGCGAAGCATTTCTCTTTAGAAAACATTGAACATGGCAGATATACTTTCAAAAATAAAAGTAATTATCGCAGATAAATTGGGCATAAAGGAAAGTGATGTCACACCGGAATCGCGCTTTATGGATGACTTGGGCGCAGACAGCTTGGATATTGTGGAACTTGTTATGGCATTTGAAGATGAATTTAACATTGCCATTCCCGATGAAGATGGAGAAAAAATCGTAACGGTGGAAGATGCGGTTGCCTATATCGAGGAGAAAATGAAATGAGACAACTCAAGATAACACAATCCATTACCAACAGGGCAGAAGCCTCTCTTGACAGGTACCTTACTGATGTCAGCAAGGAGAAAATGGTAACCGCAGAGGAGGAAGTGTTGCTTACAAAAAAAATCAGGGAAGGCGATCAGAATGCATTGGAAAAGCTGGTGAAAGCCAATTTGCGCTTTGTCATTTCTGTAGCAAAGCAATATCAAAACCAAGGGCTGGTTCTGATGGATTTGATAAACGAAGGAAATCTTGGGTTGATAAAAGCTGCGCAACGATTTGATGAAACAAGAGGATTTAAATTCATTTCTTATGCAGTGTGGTGGATTCGGCAGTCCATTATGCAGGCAGTAGCTGAACAATCAAGAATTGTACGGCTGCCGCTGAATAAGGTGAGTGATTTGGGCAAGATTAAAAGGGCAAAATCTACGTTGGAACAAAAATATGAAAGGGAGCCCAATGCCGAAGAACTTGCAGAGCTACTCGAGGTGCCTGAATATAGGGTTGCTGATTCCATGAAAGCCGGTAACTTTCATGTTTCAATGGATGCTCCCTTTGTAAACGGAGAAGAATACTCATTACAAGATGTGTTGGTCAATACAGACACTCCGCATACCGATAATTCATTGATTTCAGAATCGTTACATACGGAAATTGATAGAGCGCTTGCAACACTTAAAGACAGAGAAAGTGATGTTATCAGGTCATTTTATGGAATTGGGTTAAAACAGAGCTTATCATTAGAGGAGATCGCTGATAAACACAATTTAACAAGGGAGCGGGTGCGCCAGATTAAGGAGAGAGCAATAAGGAACTTGAGGCGCGGTTCTGTAAATAAGTTACTCAAAAGCTACCTGTAATAAAAACATTCTTTTGCAGATAATTAAACAGCAACAAACACATTATGGAAACACTAACAATTAGAGGAACCCCTAAACTACCCATGGTCAACCTTGATGCAGAAAAAGGATTGGTTGAAATAAAGGGTAGGTCAATTCCTGAAAATTCGATTGCCTTTTATGAGCCGCTTGTAAATTGGCTGAATGAATATTCAAAGAACCCACAACCCCAAACCGTTTTCAACATTCATTTAGAGTATTTTAATACAAGTTCATCCAAATGTATTCTGGATGTGTTTAAAAAAGCCGAAAATATTCATAATGATGGCAAAAGCAAAGTTGTTGTTAACTGGTATTATGAAGAAGATGATGATGACATGCTGGAGGCCGGAGAGGATTACCAGTCAATCGTTGACTTGCCGTTTGAGATGATTGCAGTGGAGGAGTAAAACAAATTAAAACCCATGGCAAAATCAAGGGAGACTTTCGAAAAGCGCAGGAGGGAGCTACAAAGGAGGAAAAAGAAGGAGGATAAAAGAGCGCGTAAAGAGGAGAGGCGTAAACAGAAAAACGAAGGCGATGAAGGCGATGAGGGCGAAGAAGTGGAAAAAGATGAGACAACTGACACAGAAGGAGAAGACCATCCTTAAACTTTGCAATAACGGGGCGGTTAAAATCAAGTGGACTTATGAGTAAGTGCAATTATTCTGTAATAACAGCAACAGGAAGCTACATACCTGAGAGAATAGTTTCCAACAAGGACTTCCTTTCAAATGAATTTTATGATGCCGCAGGTCAAAAATTTGACAAAGCCAATGAAGAAATTACCGAAAAGTTTAAACAAATTACCGAAATAGAAGAAAGACGATACGTTACTGATGAGCTTGTCGCTTCCGATATTGCTTATTATGCAGCAGTAGATGCGCTTAATTCATCCAACATTGACAAAGAAGGACTTGATTACATCATAGTAGCCCATAACTTTGGCGATGTAAGGTCAGATAACCTTAGGTCTGATTTCGTGCCCACCATAGCAGCAAGAGTAAAGCACAAACTAGGTATTGAAAACCCTTATACAATTCCTTACGACCTTCCTTTCGGTTGCCCAGGCTGGTTACAGGGCCTGATACAGGCCGATTACTACATCAAATCAGGCGATGCGAAAAGGATTCTTGTAATAGGAGCGGAAACACTTTCAAGAATTTCAGACCCCCATGACAGGGACAGCATGATATATTCAGATGGTGCGGGTGCTGTCGTAGTTGAGGCAAAAGAAAGCAGCGAGCCAACCGGTGTTTTATCACATAAAACAAGGTCTGACACACTGGAATATGCCTACATGCTTCGAATGGACAAATCATATAATACAGAATTTGAAAGCGATGATTTGTTTCTAAAAATGAATGGGCGAAAACTGTATCAATACGCTTTAAAAACAGTACCTCAAGTAGCGAAGGACTGCATAGAAAAGGCAGGGCTGCTCATTGAGGATATAAAGAAAGTGTTAATCCACCAGGCCAATGCCAAAATGGATGACGCGATATTAACACGTGTGTTTGATCTATATAACATCAAAGAAGTTCCGAAAAACATCATGCCCATGACCATTTCCTGGCTTGGAAACAGCTCGGTAGCCACCCTGCCCACTCTATATGACCTTTTGTTGAAAGGAGAACTCAGCGAGCATGAATTGAATCACGGAGATATCATTTTGTTCGCTTCAGTAGGGGCGGGAATGAATATCAATTCAGTAGTGTACAAGGTTTGAGCGGGTTGGTGAGATTATGCCAAAGGAAAATCGGAATAGTTTCGGGATAAGTGATTCCATATATCGTTTTTAAACCAAAGCAAAATCCAACTGTTTTTTAAATAGATCAGCCTTTTTCACCCTTACCGTTACGGCATCACCTAATTGATACACCTTCTTTGTGCGGCTGCCCACAATGCGGTAATTTTCTTGTTCGTAAACAAAGTAATCGCCTTCTATGTCCCTCAGCCGAACCATCCCTTCGCACATCGTTTCGTTCAATTCTACAAAAAGGCCCCATTCAATCACTCCTGAAATTACGCCAGTAAACACCTCCCCTACTTTATCCTGCATAAACTCCACCTGCTTGTACTTCACCGAAGCCCGTTCAGCCCCTTCCGCCAGTCGCTCCATTTTTGATGCATGGTTGCAAGCCGCTTCTAAATCAACCCATCCTAAATCTTTCCCAAAGGGAAGAATATCTTTTTGTTTCCCCTTTTCAGGAGTAAGAAATTCATTGCTTTTCAGTTGGGCTTCCAATAATCGGTGCACCATCATATCAGGATACCTGCGTATGGGTGAAGTAAAATGCGTGTAATAATCAAAAGCTAGGCCGTAATGGCCGATGTTTTTGGTTGTGTAATCCGCCTTCGCCATTGTTCGTATAGCCAGCGTTTCAATCATGTGCGCCTCTCCTTTTCCTTTCACGTCAGCCAGCAATTGGTTGATGGAAGAAGAAATGTTGTTTCGGCTTCCCATGGTGATTTGATAACCAAACTGTTTGATGATTTTTGATAAAGCCGTGAGTTTTTCCCCATCAGGTGCATCGTGCACACGGTAAACAAAAGGCCAAGTTCCGCCCCGCTCACCCGAGGGGGGGGAGATATTTTGTTTACCATCTTTTTTGGATAGAAAACTGCTGCTTTTAAGTGGCGCTTTTGCTATTGTTCTATTTGCCAGCAGCATAAACTCTTCAATCAACTTGTGTGAATCTTTTTGTTCTTTCAGCCGAACGCCAATCGGGTTACCCTTTTCATCCAGTTCAAATCTTACTTCCGTTTTTTCAAAAGCAATCGCCCCGTTCTGCATACGCTTTTTGCGTAGTTTTTTCGCTAAATCATTTAGTTCAAGAATTTCCACCTTAAAATCATTTTTGTCTTTTGCCTTTTGTCTTTTGCCTTCTATGATTTCCTGCACTTCTTCATAAGTAAACCGTTTGTCAGAATGAATCACAGTCCGTCCGAACCACTTGCCTAGCACTTCGCCCTTTTCATTCATCTCAAAAACAGCAGAAAAACACAGTTTGTCTTCGTTAGGGCGCAGCGAGCACACCACATTGGAAAGAATTTCGGGCAGCATGGGAATCACCCGGTCAACAAGATAGATAGAAGTTCCGCGTTTAGCAGCTTCTTCATCAATTTTTGAATTGGGTTTCACATAATGCGTTACATCTGCAATGTGCACACCAATTTCAAAATTGCCTGTTTTTAGTTTTTTTACAGAAAGCGCATCGTCAAAGTCCTTTGCGTCAGCAGGGTCAATGGTAAAAGTTGTTACATTGCGAAAATCCCTGCGCTTTTTGATTTCTTCTTTTGAAATTTCGGTCGGAATTTTTTCTGCTTCTTTTTCCAGCGCTTTCGGAAAACCCCGAGGCAATCCAAACTCAGCTAAAATGGAATACATTTCGGTTTCGTGCTCACCGGGGCTGCCCAGAACTTCAACGATTTCGCCAACAGGAGACTCGTCATAACCTTCAGGCCATTCAGTGATTTGGACAATTACTTTTTGCCCGTCTCTTGTGCCTTTCATCCCGCTTGACGGGATAAAAATATCAATAGGCATTTTTGGGTCATCGGGAATGAGAAACGCAAACTTTCCCGAAACTTCTACCGTGCCAACGTATTCGGTTTTTGCCCGTGAAATGATTTCCAAAATTTCACCTTCGGGGCGCCCCTTTTTTTTACTGCGCAGCGCTACTTTTACCGTGTCGCGATGCAGAGCGCCATTAAGCCGGTTTCGCGGAATGTAAGCATCTTCATCTGTTTCGTCAGAAATAATAAAAGCAGCACCAGAAGTGAGCAAATCAACGGTGCCAGTGATGAATGTGCGTTTTTGTTTAAGCTTGTATTGGCCCGTGTGGACTTCTTGCAATTGCCCTTTTTCAGCCAGTTTAATGAGCAAGTTACTTATGAGGTTTTTAACCTTGCTGTCTCTGATATTCAGTTGCTTGGCGAGTTGCTTGTAGTTGAGTGGGCGGTTTTCGTATCGATAAAAAACATTAAGGATTTCCTTTTTCAAATCCCGCTTTTCGCCTTTTTTTGACTTTTTCCTTTCCATATTCGCAGTGCAAATTCCGAAAAGTTCGGCTGCAAAGGATGCGTGATTTTGTATTTCATTAACACAGCACAGTTAATTACCTCAACTTGGTGAATAGCAATTCAAAAATGAAGTTGATATATTTGTTGTTTAAAAGCAACGAAATGCTGAAAATTGCGTCTATCACCCGTTATTTTTACCTTGTCTGATAAAAAACAATATTCATCTAAAAGACACCATGCGTATCTTACGGAGGTTTTTCTTCCAAATAATCATCATTCTTGCATTCCTATTCAACGGTAAAAAGGCTTTTTCGCAATGCGATTTCACCACACCGTCTTTTGTTGTTGACCTGTCTTTGCAGCCAGATAGTGTTTGGATTGAAACTAACACAGCGAGATTGGACTCTTGCTGCTTTAAGCAAGACCCGCAAGATGATTGCATTATGTTTGTTGTAACATTAGCGCCAAGCATCGGGGCATTGTATTTCAGCGTGGAAAGCCCGCAGCCGTCTATTTCGGCATCACAATTTCACATCAATTGTGACTCTACAGAATTTTCAGTGCAAGATACGGTTTGCATAGAAGGGTTCACTCCGCCCTATACCATCACCTACTGCAAACCGGGAAACGACAAACCCGACTATATAATTGCGGGCATCGGTGCGGGAGAAATTTCGCCCCCTATTGTGGTGAGCGATGCCTGTACCGATACAATTACTGCAACAGGATTTGTTGAGTCAACCCTTGTTTGGAATTCCGTTTATCCTGGAAGTTATGGCGCATATAATTATTTCCTTTCAGACTCGCTTGCAGAAGACACGGTAATCGTAACTCCAACAGGAAATTACCCGGATTCAGTTCAATATGAAGTTTGCGGTGACCTTTCAGGGTTCAGTTGCTCATCGGGAGCAATAAATAAATGTGATTCTACATGGGTTTATTTCGTCTCATCATTTTTTGTAAATATTTCTCCGCAAAACCCATCTATTTGTGCAGCAGGTGATTCGGTTACCTTAACGGCTAATGCATCGGGGGGGGCGTTGCCATATACTTATTTGTGGAGCACAGGCGATACCACACAATCTATCATCGTAATATCTGGTAACTCAGGGGATTATTGGGTGCAGGTGAAAGACACGCTGGAATGCGCTGGGGTGTTTGATACCGTAACGGTTGTGGAATTTATCGTTCCGATAAGTGTCAATGCAGGTTCTGATGACACGATTTGCACTGACAATCCCTTTGTGAATTTGAACGGTTCAGTAACGGGTGTTTCCACAGGAACATGGTCTGGTGGAAACGGAACGTTTTCGCCTTCGGCAGATTCATTGATCACGACTTATACGCCCGATTCTGCCGAATTAGCCACAGGCACATTTACGTTGATTTTAACGACAACAAATACGGGGTCTTGCCCAGCCGATAGCGATTCCATTGTGGTTACGGTAGTTGTGGCACCTTCAGCCGATGCTGGCCCCGACCAAAACGGCTGTTTCGGACCTTTGGGTGTGCAATTGAACGGAATAGTATCCAATACAAGCGGTGGAGTGTGGACAACATTGGGCTCTGGAACGTTCAGCCCTGATTCAGCTACGCTAAACGCATCATATCTTCCGAGCGCTACAGATATTTCGGCAGGAACGGTAACATTGATTCTCACGGCAACGGGAAGTATAGTATGCAGCCCGGTAACTGACACAGCCGTTATGACTATATTGCCCGCCCCGGCAGTTAATGCAGGGGTAAGCATAAGCGTGTGCGCCACGAACCCAAACGTTACCTTAAACGGAAGTGTAACTATTGTTCCGGGAGCCACCTGGACGTCAT
>NVWW01000163.1 GCA_002746335.1 Flavobacteriales bacterium
CACCACTGCACCAACGAGCAGCAGTGCAATTAAAAAAAGCTGGATTTTGAATTTGGATATGAGATTTAACACTTTAACCGATGATTAGAATTTTTCAAGTTACCGCAAAATAACGCGTTATATCCTCAACTTCCCCAAAGACATGAAAAAAGCAAGGCGAGCTACTGAATTACCAACTTCCCATTGCCAATGACTGTTTCACCTTCACACATCACCTTCACAAAATAAACGCCTTTGGGATGAGAAGAAATGTCTATTTGGTAAGTAGAAACATTGATAGTTGGTGATTTGTAAACTGCCACTCCTAGCACGTTGTAAACCGTTACTTCTGCATTTTTAAATGCACCATATTCCATTATTACTTCAAAATTTCTTTAATCTGTACAAACAAAGATAAGAACGTGGAACATCAATTAAAATCAATTGTATATTCAGTGGTTTGCTCTTCGTTTACAGTAATGGTATCAGCTATGGTAGTAGTATTACCACTTACAGTTTTTGTTATGCCCACATTCCCATTATTGCTTTTAGTGAAAATAGATACCCATCTGATTTAACATAATCATCCTCAACAATAAATTCATCATGACCTTGGGTGTGCTTAATTGTTCCAGAAAAAGTATCACCGCTATTATATGGTGGCGCAGGATTAGCATATACAGTTAATATTCCTAATGGAAATAGATACAAGTTTTGCTGATTTGCTGATTTCTTTCCTAAGTTATCAACTATACTAATGTAAGAGCCATATTTATCTGTTTCAAAATATGACTCTAAAGAATATGAGAATTTAGCCCTGCTTTTAGAATCAAATTCTATTAAATAACTTCCATTGGCATCAGATACATCTTCGGCAATAACTGAACCCGTAGCGCTTTGACTAAGCAGGCCCTGTTCGTTTTCAAACACAACCACCCGTATTCCTTCAATGCCTTCGTTTGTAATTTTATTCAATACCTTACCTGATACATCGCTGTCGTTCCCTTTCTCACAGGAGACAAGCAATAAGCAAAAAAAAATAGAGATTAGTGTTTTCGATAATAACTTCATTGCTACTGGTGAATTATTTTTTCCGTCACAGTTGTCTTTTCATTCGCCACTTTAACGAAATAAATGCCTTTTGGTTGTGCTGATATGTCAATTGTGCTTTTCCCAACCCCATACTGTTAATCATGTTCTCCAGCAACCCTGTCTGCCAACAGACAGGCGCTTACCATTTTCCATTCAACATTTCCCTTCCCCCATTCGTAAATTCGTAGATAGTTACGAATTTTTCAAGTTGCCGCAAAATAACGCGTTACATACTCAACTTCCCTAAAGACATGAAAAAAAGCAAGGCAAGCTACTGATGTTTACAAGACAACCCTGGTCTTGAAGCTTTTGAATTTTACACTTTAGTAACCTGTTCTATTTTACAGTCAATTATCCTTCTCAATTAATTTATACCCATAACCGTGTATATTCTGTATTTCTATATTTACATCTTCTTTTATGTGTTTCCTCAATTTAGTCAAATAAACATCAAGGCTTTTTGATGCATAATAATCGTCTCTACCCCATACGGTTTTTAAAATAACACTTCTGGTTATCACCTTGTTTTTATGTTGACAAAACAGTTTTAGTAAATCAGCTTCTTTGGCACTAAACTGAATGGTATTATTGTTTATCGTTAATGTTCTCTCTACATAATTAAAATTGTAAATCCCGATTTTATAAATTGATTGCTCTTCAACAAAAGCATCATTTCCAGTTCTTTTGAATATCGCCTTAATTCTCCATAGTAATTCTTCAATACTAAAAGGCTTAGTTATGTAGTCATCGCAACCTACTTTAAAACCTTCAATTTTATCTTCATCCAGTGATCTTGAAGTAAGGAATATTACAGGTATATGCTGATCTGTTTTGCGAATTTGTTTTGCTAATGCTATTCCATTCATGCCTGGCAACATGATGTCCAATATACACAAGTTAAATTTGTTTTTTTGAAATTGTCTAAATCCATCTTCACCATTCTGGGAAAGCACCAAATCATATCCAGCCATTTTAAGATTTTTACTTAAAAGGAATCCCATATTTTTATCATCCTCTACAATCAATATTTTGGGTTGGATGTCAGAGTTCATCGTTTACGATTATAGGTAAGGTAAGATTATTTCAAATTTACTTCCTTCGTTTAATTTGCTCTCTACTTTAATTTGGCCATTATGCGTTTCAATTACATATTTCACATAAGTTAACCCTATTCCAAACCCTTGAACATTGTGATTTTTATTTCCTGTGGGAACTCTGTAAAATTTATCAAATATTTTTTTTCTTGAGCTTTCACTCATTCCAATACCTTTATCTGTTACCATTAAATGGAAGTGCTCATTCGTATTAACGGTAGTAATCTCAACTATGGGATTTGATTTGGAGTACTTAATAGCATTATCTATTAAATTAATTATCATATTGGTTATGTGTGTTTCATCTATTCTCAATTCGCTTTTTTTTGCGTTTAAAAAGCATGCTATGTTTCCGCTATTGTCCTTTATTTTCAATTCAAATGTTTTAACTATTCTTTCAATGAGTTCATTCATGTTCACTTTTTCCAGATTGAATTCTAATCGTTTGTCTTCAATTAAGGATGTATTTAAAACTAAGTCGATGTTGTCTTTTAATCGATAATTCTCCTCTCTTATAATAGTTAGAATAGAATTAAAACTTTCTTTCTCATCAACAATGTCTTGATTGTGGATTGTATCTAATGCAAGGTTAATATTCGCTACAGGCGTTCTAAATTCATGGGCCATATTATTTAAGAAGTCAGACTTCATTTTAATTATTTTCCCTTTGTTACGATATCCCCGGTAAATAACAATTACCACGATTAAAATAACACAGAAACCTGATGAGAACAAATAAACCATAATGCTCTTTTGCTTTAGCTCTAAATTCTGTAGCTCCTTTTGTTTTTGCAGAAGTTCGATTTCCTTTTCTTTTTTTTCACTCTCATACTTCGCTTCTAATTCGTTGATTTGCCTGTTGCTTTCTTCGTTTAACAAGCTGTCTTTAATTTGATTATATAACTCAAAGTACTCAAAGGTTTTTTTGCCGTTGTTTAGTTGGGAGTAGCTTCTTGCAAAGCCCCCATAAGCCAACATTATTTCGTGTTTTGCCCCTATCTCCTTTGAGATGGATAAGCTATTGGTAAATAGTTCATTGGCTTTTTTTTGATTGTCCTGCTTTAAGTATAGAATTCCTAAATTGTATAAATTTTTGGAAACGGATTGCTTGTCTCCCAATTCTTCAAACATTTTTAARGATTTCAGGGAATATTCCATGGCTTTTTCGTTATGCCCGAGTTCTCCTTGAATCATTCCAATATTATCCAAGGTTCCTGCTACTCCTTGTTTGTCTTCCAATTCTTCTTTTATTACTAAAGATTGCCCGAGATAGTCCAGAGCTTTTTCATAATTRCCCAGTTTTGTATTAATATCTCCAATATTATTCAAACAGGCCGCAATTCCTGCCTTACACCTCCTAACRCCATCTGTATTCTGTTCACCCTCATAACGCTYCAATAATTGRTTGTTTATTTTTAAGGATCGATTAAAATAGTCAATGGCTTTGTCGTAGTTACCTTGCCGTATGCTAATAACTCCAATGTTATTCAAACAAGCCAAAGTCCCATGCTGATTTCCCAGRTGCTCAAATATTTTTAACGATCGCAGATAATACACAATAGCGGTATCGTAATCGCTTTGATATAAATAAACCGTGCCAATACCATTCAAACATGATGCAATTCCTTTTTTATTATTCATTGCCTCAACTAYCTTCAGAGCTTTCATGTGATATTCAACAGCTGCCCGATAGTTACCCTTTCTTCTATGAATAACAGCGATATCATTGAAGCTATTGGCAATTCCGTCCTTGTAATCTATCTTCTCAGCCAAAGACAAAGCCTGTTCGCAATATTCCAGCGCTTTATCGGGATCTTTGTTTCGGAATTCCCTACATAATTTGTATAGAATCTTTACTTTACCGGTATCTTCTTCAATAGTTTGAAGCATGTTTGTAAGGCTATCAATAACTGAGGCGCTGTAGGCAGAAAAACTGCATGAAAAAATCAACAAAACACCTGCTATTATCTGTCGACTATATGGCCAAAAGAATCTAACCTCTTCAAAGCAGGCATTTTTTAGAGTAGGAAAAAAGCACTTCCTCATTACAGCATCATTTTAATAACCAATCAAAAAATGGTTTAACAAGGGAAATATATGAAATATTTCATTGCCAAATTTTGAAAGGAATTTTTGACAGATAATAAACAAGCCGCACAAAATTGAAAAAGACATAGTAGTATCTTCTGCAATTATTGCATGTAATTATCTGATAATTAGATATTTAAATAGCAAAACATGATGATATATTTAAACTGACAAGGAAACTTTTTGATCTATAATCAAAACTATTTTTAAGAAACATTTAAGATTTTTTAAGAAAGAATTAAGAAGTGATTTGAAACCTTTTAACTCATTGATACGTAATTTAGGCCATTGTAACAAAACTCATTTTATAAACAATTACGGTTATACCTAAATAAATAACCAAAATCTAAAACCGACAAAACATGAAAACATTAGCCAAGTTTTTTCAAAATGATTGTCTACTGCAAGCTACTCACAAGTGTATTACCTTAGTATTAATAATAGGGGTAAGTGTGAATATATCTCACGCCCAACCCATTGCAAATTTCACTTGGAACGGCACTTGTTTTGGAGATACTACAATGTTTAATGATTCCTCTATAGGCGGGATCACCTATTTTTGGGATTTTGGTGATGGCGGCACTTCAACTTTGCAGAATCCAATGTATATATATGCAACTGCGGGTTCATATTCAGTGGCATTAATAGTTTCTGATTCCGTTGGGCAGGATACGGCTTTTAACCTCATCAATATAGATGCCAATCCCACCGTAGCAGCCGCAGGCCCCGACCAGAATTTATGTAATGTAACCACCTCAACCTTGGCAGGAAACACCCCGATAGCAGGCACGGGAACATGGAGCGTAGTCGCTGGCATAGCTACCATTACAACTCCCTCCTCCCCCACATCAGGTGTAACGGGATTGATGATAGGCACTTCTGCTACTTTAAGATGGACGATTTCCAATGGCATTTGCCCGGCATCAATAGATGACGTCATTGTATCTATTGATCAGGTTACAGCTACTACTACCAGTACCGATGCCAGCTGCGACGGCAATTGTGACGGCAGCGCTACGGCTGCTGCTACCGGAGGAACTCCATCATACACATACCTCTGGGACGATACTCTTGCACAGGCTACTGCCACTGCCACT
>NVWW01000164.1 GCA_002746335.1 Flavobacteriales bacterium
CTCTTTCCGTCAACTACCGTATCTGTTTGAGCATAGCCTGTTACAGACATCGTAAGAACCAGTAGTATGTAGCCAAGTGTTTTCATATTGCTCCTCACCAGTACGAGATAAATACGCAAAACGTTATCCATCAGGGCACTTCCTTAACTGAAGAAGTAATCTGATACAACTGCTTCATATCCTGTACAAATTGGTTCGACAATTCAACCGTACAGGGTACTAAACGGGACAAAAGCTGTTTTTTTACTTTTGTTCCGTTTTTCTTTTCTTCTAATTTCATTGATATTCTTGGGGTTCAGCGAAACAGTTCATTCACACGCGGGGTTCGATAATCGGTAACGTTCCAAATTAACACTTACCACAATTTTTCGTCCTACAAAACAAAACCTAAAACCCCCTGTTACATTTACAGGTGGTTTGCCTGAGTAATTTGCCCAACTATCCTAAATACCTTTCTTTTGCAGCACTGTGGAAGTTACCTGAAAGACCATTTATCATCGAGCATTTTCCGGAACTTGAGCATTCGGTTGCTGAACATGGCAAAAAAGAAAAGAGCCAACATAGAAATTTTAAGAGAAACTGCATCTAAAGCCTGTATTTTCATTTACTTAGCCGACAGTTAAAAGCAAACATCTTTTATTTGAATGTGAAAAAGCAATATTTTATACTCCCACTACTCATTTTTTTTCGCTTCGCTTTCAATCTTGGGTTTTCCCAAAATCAAGCAAAAGTTGACAACTTATTACAAGAATTTGAAACCACTAAAGAAGACACTAATAAAGTAATTGTTTTAAATAAATTGTGCTGGGAGTACATTAATACCGACCCCAACCAATCCATGGAATATGCCACCCAGGCATTAGCACTTGCGGAAAAGATTGGGTATAAAAAGGGGATTTCCACTTCGCTGAATTTCAGGGGTATTGCCTACGACCAAAAGGGAAGTTATGAAAAAGCACTGGAGGATTACGCTAAAAGTTTAAGCATCGCAGAAGAAATGGGCGATAAAAAGAAACATTCGGCAGTGTTGAAAAACATAGGAATAATTTATGAACGAAAAGGCGACTTTAAAAAAGCGCTTGACTATTACATCAAGTCGTTAAAGATAAGGGAAGAAACGGGGAATAAAAATGGAATTGCCTCCTCTTTAAATGCGATAGGAATTGTTTACAAGAACTTAGGCAGATATGAAGAGGCGATAACTCATTATGAAGAAGCATTAAAATTATGGGAAGAAACCGGAAACCGTAACTCCTCTGCGTATGCACTGACAAACATTGCCGGTGTTTACTATTTTCAGGACGATTATGAAAAAGCATTGGAATATTCACTGATGACATTAAAGATAATGAAAGAAGCCGGCAACAAATATGGAATTGCAAATTCTTTGAGCAATATAGGTGAATTATATAACGAACTTGGAGATTATGATAAAGCAATAATATACCACGATAAGTCCTTAAAAATCAATGAGGAGCTTGAAGATAAAAGAGGGGTGGCTACTTCATTCATACAAGTCGGCAGCTTGTATATTAAAACGGAGAATAATAAAAAAGCTATTGAGGTAATAACCAAAGGTTTACAATTGGCAAAAGAAATTGGGGCGAAACCTATCATAAAGGCAGCATATGAAGAACTATCCTATTCATATGCCAGCTTAGACAATTATGAAAAAGCTTATGAATACCACCAACTGTATTCGGCAATGAAGGACAGCGTGTTCAATGAGGAAACTACCGAAAAAATAGCCGAAATGCAGATCAAATATGAGACCGAAAAGAAGCAAAAGGAAAATGAAATCCTTACAAAGGAAACCAAAATTCAAGCGCTTCAACTAAGCAGAAACAAGTATTTGATGTACGGATTGACTGGAGTTACCGTACTTGTTATAGTCATTGCGCTGTTGTTTATCCAGCAAAACAAATTACGTACACAGCAGAGAACCATGCAGTTAGAGCAAAGGCTATTGCGATCACAGATGAACCCGCACTTTATTTCCAATTCCCTTATCGCCATCCAAAGTTTTATATATAAAAAAGACCCGAAAGAAGCGGGAAAATACCTGGCTAATTTTGCCAAGTTGATGCGACTCATCCTTGAAAATTCAAGGGAAGAATACGTTCCTCTTGAAAGAGAAATAAAAACGCTCGAGCATTATTTGGAATTACAGACACTGCGTTTTGAAAATAAATTTGACTATAGCATCGATATGGCTCCTGAAATAGAYRCYGAAACCATRGCCATCCCACCAATGCTYGCRCAGCCCTTCATWGAAAATGCMCTGGAGCACGGYATCCTKCACAARAATRCMGATGGYRAGATCARYGTRCGKTTTAATTTGGAAGGTRAYCTCGTGTTACTTGAGGTAGARGAYAACGGAATTGGCAGGCAGAAAGCAGCAGAATTGAANNAMRAAMASAWAAGNAANYYCACMAATCYYTGGCAACTACCATTACYCAAGAGCGRTTAWCAATATTGAACAAAAAGAACAGGCAAAAGATCAAGTTGAATATAACTGACCTRAAAAGCYCGGATGATGATGTAGTRGGAACAAGAGYTACTTTCCATATTCCTTTCAGAAATGTATGACGAATGATAATTYATCTRYTGCTTTTGATAAAAATATCTGCTTTTTAATAATTTTTAATCATTGTACYCTTTACCTTTTCTATTTTTACCATCAAAGTAAAAGGTAAATGATCAGCACAATCATCATTGATGACGAACAGAAGTCAAGAGAAACAATAGCTGACATTCTCGATCTGTATTGCAAGGATGTATCCGTTGTAGCGCAAGCAGAAGATGTTAAGTCGGGATTAAATGCTATCGCTCAATATAAGCCGGATGTGATATTGCTGGATGTTAAAATGCCTGACGGAACCGGTTTTGACCTTTTGCAACAATTAGATACCATTGATTTTAAGGTCATTTTTATCACCGSCTATGAAGAATATGCCATCAAAGCACTTAAATTCAGCGCTCTCGATTATATATTAAAGCCGGTTGACCCTGATGAGCTAACAACAGCCCTCAATAAAGCAGAACATTCGCTAGAGCGGGAGAACATCAGCTTAAAACTGAATGCTTTTGTGACCAATATTGGCAATATTGTCAAAGAAGTTAAAAAGATCGTACTAAAAACAGCCGACAACATTTATGTGATAAACGTGCAAGATATCATCAGGTGTAAATCGGACAGGAATTACACGCAGTTTTATTTTAATGACGGCAAAAAACTATTAGTATCGAGAACATTGAAAGAATATGACGACCTGCTCAACGGGTATAGTTTCTTCAGGGTGCATCAATCCCACCTTATCAATCTGAATTACATTGACCACTATGCAAAAGGTGACGGTGGTTTTGTCTTTATGAAAGATGGTTCTTCAGTTGCCGTTTCATTTCGCAAAAAGGAACAGCTACTAAAGCTCCTTGAAGAATTGTGATTTTGTAATCGTCCCTACGATCCCTGTTTTTCAAAACTTGCACTGAGTATTGATTAAACGAATATTCGTTAATTCCGAACGAATGATAATTGTCTATTAGTGTTTGGTAATTCCCTCATTCTTTCATTTTCCGTTTTCATACATTGCTCAAAAATTGTGAGCATGAACAAGTTGATGATCATAGATGATGATCGTTGTAAAAGCGAATTGGCCGCTTTTATAAAAGCACATCCTCAAAGCGTAAAAGTGGTAGTTGATTTACATGAAGTCACCTCAAAGATTGACCTCTTTCTCGATAACATTATGTCTATTTACAGAATACAGAAAAAATTGACCATCAACACTGCCCAAAGCTTGATGGTTGTAAATGTAGATGATGTTGTAAGGTGCAAATCTGCAAGGAATTACACAGAGCTTCACTTTAAAGACGGCAAGAAGATCATCGTTTCTAAAACGCTAAAAGAATTTGATGAACTCTTAAACCCCTATCATTTCTGGAGAATACACAAATCACATCTGATCAACCTCAATTACTTAGATAAATATGTGAAAAGCGAAGGCGGGGATGTTTTGTTAAAGGACGGCACCAAAATCCCCGTCTCCACCCGCAAAAGGGAAAAATTGTTGAGGTTACTGGAGAAATTGTGAATGAGACATTTAAAATGTAACGATTGGTTATTAATGATATACGATTAATAACCAAACCCCATCGATTGATAAATAAGTATTAGCAAATGATAATTAATCGTAAAATTAACTTTTCTACTGCATACTTTTAATGGTTAATTAGCGAATTTTTAAACTCTGGAAACCATGTGGAAAAAATATTTTCTCTCGCTTAGTATTATTGAAATGCTATTTGCCTTAAAAAGCAACGCGCAGTTAATTATCAGCTTCCTCACTACTACGGGAATACCACTTGCCAATTTACATGATAAGAGCATGTCCATCCCAATAACATCAATTATTGGCAATTATTTTTTTGCAAATCAAAAAACATGGTTAAATTAGCACCAATATATAAACTACATTAACTTCCGCAATGCTCATTAAAACCCCTAATTCCATGAAAAAATTATTCCCCCTTTTCGCTGGATTTTTATGCCTTGCCAATGTCGCAATTTCCCAATCAATTACAGTAACTGTGCCAAATGGAGGCGAAAGTTGGACAGGATGTTCTACACAAAATATTACTTGGACCTTCTCCGGAACAGGTACTCTTTTCAGTATTGATTATTCCACCGATGGTGGTACCACATGGGCTTCTGTAACCAGTTTTTATAGTGCCACAGGAGGAAGTGGTTCATTCGCCTGGTTGGTTCCAAGCATAGGTTCAACCAATTGTCTTGTCAGGGTAAAAGATTCCAACGATCCGGCTACGGATGATGTTAGTAATACGACATTTACAATTATTGCCCCCATACTTTTAACCTCCCCCAATGGCAGTGAGAGCTTAGGCGCCGGTGCAACGCATATAGTCACCTGGACTGAAGTTGGAACTTCCAATTTTTATGATATTGATTATTCCATTGATGCAGGTGCGAGCTGGATAGTCATTGCAAATAATTATAACACAATAACAGCCACATATAACTGGACCATTCCAAATAATCCTTCAGCAACTTGCCTGTTGAGGGTTACAGATGCCAACGATATCTGTATGACTGATGAGAGTGATAATTTGTTTACCATCATAAATGACTTGGCTGTAACCTCTCCCAACGGTGCAGAGAGCTACCAGGCGGTGGTAGGCACCCAGGGAAATATTATCAATATGAATACCACCACCACCTACACCGTCAACAGC
>NVWW01000165.1 GCA_002746335.1 Flavobacteriales bacterium
TGCTGCAGTTGATTGTACAGGCCACGGAGTTCCTGGCGCCATGATGAGCATGATAGGGTATTTTTTATTGAATGATATAGTTGGTGGAAGAAAAATTCATGACCCTGCAATAATTCTGGAACAATTACATGAAGGAATAAAACATACCCTAAGACAGGAAGAAAATTTAGAATCACAAGATGGAATGGATATAGCCTTATGCGCCATTAACAAAGAAAAACGTGAAGTTCATTATGCAGGAGCACATCGATCCCTATTATTGCTGCACAATAGTGAGGTTGAAGAAATAAGAGGAGATAGATTCCCTGTAGGAGGTATACAATATTCGAGTAGAGGTAAAGAGATAAAATTTAAAAGCCACAAGTTAAAGTTAGATAAGGGTGATTCCATATACTTTTATTCAGATGGATTGATAGATCAGGTGGGGGGTGCAAAGGGTAGGAGATTTCAAAATAATCAGGTTAAAGAAATAATTACTGAGAATAAAAGCATACCCATGAATGAGTTAAAAAATGTCTTCAATGACCGATTCAATAAATGGATGGGCAGAGAGAAACAATTGGATGATGTAATAATGATGGGTATTAAAGTTTAAAATATTGATGATCCAGAACAAGCTTAATTTCTTTCTGGTAACCATTCTACTTATCAGTTTGGCTACTGAAAATTCCAACTGTCAAAATACGAGTAAAGTGGATAGCTTAGTGGAAGCATTACGTGTCAGCAAAGAGGATACAAACAAAGTCAAAATATTGAATAAATTATGCAGGCTGTTGAGAAGATATGATGTGGGAAAGGGTATGCAATATGGAAAACAAGGTGTTGAATTAGCTGAAAGGCTTCAGTATGAAAAGGGGAAAGGTGATTTATATAATTCGTTGGGAACTATTTATGCGGTGAAAGGAGAATCTTCTAAAGCTTTAGATTATTATCAAAAGTCATTGAATATGAGAAAGAAGTTAGATGATAAAGATGGAGAAGCTGGATGTTATAATAATATTGGGTTAATATATTCAGATAAAAGTGAATACAGCAAAGCGTTAATGTTTCAATTAAAATCTCTACAGTTGAGGAAACAGTTAGGTAGTGATAAAAAGATTGCACCTACGTTGAATAACATTGGCAATATTTATACAGATTTAGGAGTGTATGATTCAGCTTTGGTCTACCACTTAAGGTCCTTGGAGATAAAAGAGAGGCTGAATGATCAAAGGGGCATATCTTCATCTTTAAATAACATTGGAATAATATATAGAGAAAAAGGTGAAGATGGTAAAGCATTGAAATGTTACCAGAGATCGTTAAATATTTGTCAAGAACTGAACGATATGAGAGGGCAAGGGGTAGCTTATAACAATATCGGCAATATATTATTTAAAGATAAATATTATGATCGTGCACTTGAAAATTTCAATAATGCTCTGAATTTGTATAAAACAATAAATAATCGAAAAGGGATATCTATAATCTATTTAAATCTTGGAGGAATATATAATAGGTTGGAAGAGTATAAGAAAGCTCAGAGGTATTATTCAAAGGCTTTAGACCTTTTTAAAGAATTAGGTAATAAAAAAGGCATATCGAGAATACATAATGTTATTGCTATTAATTATTCCAAAGATGGAGATTATCTTAAAGCCATTGAATATGGTGAAAAGGGTCTAAGTTATGGTAAAGAAATAGGTGCCAAAGATGAAATTAAAAGATGCTATTTTACTTTATCCACCACATACAAAAAGAAAGGTGATTATAAAGAGGCTTACAAATATCATAAACTCTATACATCCATTAAAGATTCAATTTTTAATGAGGCAAGCGCCAAGAGCATGAATGAAATGCAGGCTAAGTACGAGAGCGAGAAGAAAGAAAAGGAAATAGAAATATTGACCAAAGACAATGAGTTGCAAGCACTACAAGCAAAGCAACATGAAGATCAAATTAAGAAGCAATGGTATTTGATTCTAGGAATTGGCTTCATACTTGGTTTATTGATATCCTTGATATATGTAGTGTATTCCCAGTTGAAATTTAAAAAACAGGCCAATAAAGAACTGGGGCAAACTAATAACCAGTTAGAGCATATTAATAAGGAGCTTGGGAAAAAGAACAAGAGTATTGCGGAGAGTATCAATTATGCACAGCGCATACAGGAAACCATTATGCCAACTCAAAAACACCTGCAAGAAGTATTTCCTGAATCGTTTATCTTTTATAAATCCAAAGATGTTGTAAGCGGAGATTTTCCATGGGTGATGAGRAACGAAAAKTNTTTTTTTGCTGCTGCAGTTGATTGTACAGGCCACGGAGTTCCTGGCGCCATGATGAGYATGATAGGRTATTTTTTATTGAATGATATAGTTGGKGGAAGAAAAATTCAGGACCCTGCAWTAATTCTGGAACAAYTACATGAAGGAATAAAACARACCYTRARRCAGGAAGAAAATTTAGAATCACAAGATGGAATGGATATAGCSTTATGCGCMATWAAYAAAGAAAAACGYGAAGTYCATTATGCRGGWGCACATCGATCCCTATTATTRYTGCACAATAGTGAARTTGAAGAAATAMGGGGAGATAGATTCCCTGTAGGAGGTATACAATATTCCAGTAGGGGKAAAGAGATAAAATTTAAGAGYCACAAGTTGAAGTTAGAWAARGGTGATTCYATWTACTTTTATTCAGATGGGTTGATAGATCAGGTAGGGGGYGCAAAGGGMAGRAGATTTCAAAATAATCARGTTAAAGAAATAATTACTGAGAATAWAAGCATAYCCATGRATGAGTTAAAAGACGTTTTCAATGACCGATTCAAYNAATGGATGGGYAGRGAGAAACAATTGGATGATGTTATTATGATGGGAATTAAAGTTTGATTTTAATATCTTTAATAGATGAAAACCTTTCGTTATTCCTTCTTTTTTACTTTTCTAATATCTATTGTTACATTTTATTATTCTTTCTCTCAGAACCAGATTGATAGTTTGGAAATTGAGTTGGAAAGAGTTGTCTCAGATACACTAAGAATTAATATCTTAAATTCTATTGGCTATCTTACTGAAAGAACAGCACCGAAAAAATCTTTAGATTATTCTAATAAGGCAATAGAACTATCAAAGGAAATTGGGTATCCTTTCGGCATTGGGCAAGGTTTAAACAATAGGGGTGTAGTTTATAATTATCAGGGTAATTATAAACAAGCATTGGAAGATCACATTAATGCGATGAAAATCAGAGAAAAGATTAGCGATAGTGCCGGAATTGCAGCTAGCATTGCTAACATAGGATTAACTTATTATTTTCAAAAGGAATTGTGGAAAGCCGTTGATCATATTGAAAGAGCATTGTCAATGTACCAACAGTTGAATCACAAGTTACAGCAGGAAAACTGCTATATCAATCTTGGTGGTATGTATTTTTATTTAGATAGTCTAAATCTAGCATTGGAATATTTTAATCAAGCCCTTGTTATTCAAAAAAACCGGAAAGAGGGTTATCAGATGGGCCTTAGTTATAATAATATTGGAGCTATTTATGAAAAACAGAATAAATCAGTAAAGGCAGAAGAATATTTTCAATTAGCACTAGATATTTTTACCAGGGCAAATGATAAAACAGGATTGGTTCTTAGTCTTAGCAATTTGGGGAATATTTTTTCAGAAAAAAAAATGAGCACAAAAGCGATTAGTTATTTTGAAAGAGCTTTATCGATTTCCAGAGAGATAAATTCTAAAACTGACATTGAAATTTCATATCTAAATTTATCAAACGAGTATAGCAAGTTAGGTCACTATAAAAAAGCTTATGAATATCATGATTTGTACACTGCTATTAAAGATTCCATCTTCAACGAAGAAAGTGCAAAAAGTATGAATGAAATGCAGGCCAAGTATGAAAGTGAGAAGAAAGAAAAAGAAATTGGAATATTGACCAAAGACAATGAATTACAAGTTTTGAAAACAGCACAACAAGAAGATCATATAAGGAAACAGCGGTTTTTGATAGTAGGGATCATTTTTATTTTAGTATTGGCTATTTCATTGATATACATTGTCTACTCACAATTCAAGTTCAAGAAACAAGCAAATTATGAATTAGAATTTAAGAATGATCAATTAGGGATGGTTAATATGGATCTAGATAGAAAAAACCGAAGTATTGCTGAGAGCATCAATTATGCCCAACGAATTCAGGAAACCATCATGCCTACTCAAAATCATCTTCATGAAATATTTCCGGAGTCTTTTATATTTTATAAAGCCAAAGATGTGATAAGTGGGGATTTTCCATGGGTCTGGACTTTACAGGATGAAAAAGGAGGTGTTTGTGTTAGTACTGTAGATTGTACTGGACATGGCGTACCCGGTGCCATGATGAGTATGATAGGATACTTTTTATTAAATGATATTGTTGCAAGCAAGAAAATACACGATCCCGCAATTATTTTAGAGGAGCTTCATAATGGAATAAAAGATACGTTACATCAGGAAGAAAATTTGGAATCCAAAGATGGTATGGATATAGCATTTTGTTCCATTAATAGAGAAAATAGGGAAGTGGAATATGCGGGTGCGCATAGACCCTTATTATACCTCCATAATGGTGAAGTGCAGGAAATTCGAGGTAACAGATTACCAATTGGAGGTTTACAGTACTCAAGTAGAGGGAAAGAGATCAGGTTTACAAATCACAAGCTTAAGTTGAACAAGGGAGATTCAATTTATTTCTATTCGGATGGACTTACTGACCAAATTGGAGGCCCAAGGGGACGAAAATTTCAAAATGCGCAAGTAAAACAGATAATATTAGAGAATCAGCATTCAACGATGGAAGAAATTCAAAGTGTTTTTCATGATAGATTCGTACAATGGATGGGTCATGAAAAACAATTGGATGATGTGATTATGATTGGAATACGCCTTTAGGTCAATTTGCAATTACCAATGTTCAATGAACAATTAAATAGCTAATTGATAATTGTCAATTGAAAATTGATCAATGAACTCCGTGCATCCATTTTTTCAACAGAGGAACAAGCAGAAATAGAAACAAGCCTGCTGCAATAATTACGATTGTCCCTTGCCAATAAACATCTGAAAATATTGGAAGTGTATCAACAGCACTGACAGATTCAGGGTCCATGTCTGCTGGTGC
>NVWW01000166.1 GCA_002746335.1 Flavobacteriales bacterium
GAAAAGAAAGACAGAGTAGACGATGCTTTACACGCAACCAGAGCAGCAGTTGAAGAAGGTATTATTGCTGGTGGTGGTGTTGCTTTTCTCAGAGCAATTYCKTCTTTAGACAAAGTTAAAGGAGARAACGAAGATCAGRATACTGGWATCGCAATTGTAARAAGAGCACTTGAAGAGCCTTTAAGRCAAATTTCTGAAAATGCTGGCCTTGAAGGATCAATTGTTGTACAAAAAGTWMTTRRYGGAAAAGATGACTWTGGATTYAATGCAAGAACYGATGAGTATGGAAACTTGTATGAAATGGGAGTTATTGAYCCTACRAAAGTWTGTAGRGTAGCYTTAGAAAATGCTGCTTCAATWTCTGGAATGYTATTAACAACTGAGTGTGTTATTGCAGATGAACCAGCAGATGAATCAGCAGGAATGCCTGCAATGCCTCCAGGRGGTATGGGCGGAATGATGTAATATCAYTTGATTTTATATATTTTAATAAGAGCCTTTTCCAATTTGGGAAAGGCTCTTTTGTTTTGTCAGATTAACATTAACATTTGCGAAATCCCTATTTTGAACTATTTTTGTTCTCCTTATTTTAATAAAGAACTATGAGAAGTACTTTATCCATATTATTATTGATGGCTTTATCCTTTCAGGGATGGACACAGCAAGTACCTGCAAAACCACAACAAAAACCGATAATTCTTATTGGTGGTATAGCTCATCTGGGTACTGGAGATGTGATAGAGAACTCATTAATAGAGTTTAAAGGTGGTAAATTAACTATTGTTGAAAAATATAGTGGAATACTTCCTGATACGGCTGGAAAAGAGGTTGTAAATATAAAGGGAAAACATGTTTACCCTGGGTTAATTGCACCCAATACTGTAATTGGATTAACCGAAATTGATTTGGTTAGAGCTACTCATGATTATAAAGAGGTAGGAAAAATTAATCCCAATGTTCGGTCAATTATTGCATATAGCACAGATTCAAAAATTACTCCTACCATAAGGTCAAATGGTATTTTATTGGCGCAAATAACACCTGCTGGTGGAATGATATCAGGAACATCATCTATAGTTGAATTAGATGGTTGGAATTGGGAGGATGCAGTTTATAAAATAGATGAAGGTATTCATTTAAACTGGCCGAGCTCTTTTATTAGAGGTGGTTGGTGGGCTGAACCTGGGTCAGCTAAGAAAAAAGATAATACCCATAAAATACAAAGGCTTGCCAACTTTTTCAATGCGGCAGAACATTATAGCAAAAGTAAGGCAGGCAAAAATAAGAACCTGAAATTGGAAGCAATGAGGGGTTTATTTGATGGTTCAAAAAAACTGTTTATTAATACTCAAAGCGCAAGAGATATTATTGCTGCAGTTAATTTCTCAAAAAAGTATAAGATAAGTATAGTAATTGTAGGTGGACGGGATTCTTGGATGGTAACGGATTTGTTAAAAGAGAATAATATCCCGGTTATACTTCGAGCTACACATTCTCTGCCCGGAAAACAGGATGAAGATGTCGACCAGCCTTATAAAACACCGTATTTATTACTCCAGGCTGGAGTTGAGTTTTGTATGGGAATGGGTGGTAAACGTGATAATGGAGCCTGGAAGCAAAGAAACCTTCCATTTATTGCAGGAACTGCCGCAGCCTATGGATTAAAGAAGGAAGAAGCACTCCAGACAATTACGTTAAATACTGCCAAGATCTTAGGTTTGGATAAAACGGTCGGTTCTATTGAAGTTGGTAAAGATGCTACCATAATCATCTCTACAGGAGATATCCTTGATATGCGAACTAATAATGTGGTAATTGCGTATATACAAGGGAAGACAATAGATCTTAACAACAAGCAAAAGGATCTGTACAGGAAATATTCTAATAAATATTTCTCAGATTAACACTAAACCGCATTATTTCTCGTCTTAATTAATAGAGTCTAAAGCTCTAATCAATGAAGTGCCTTTCTAAAATAACGATACTGCTTTTTACGATCTTGTTGACATTTTATGGCTATGCACAGGATTCTAATGAACAAATGCTAGCTTCTCAGTATTTTCAAAATGAGGAGTATGACAAGGCGGCATTGCTTTATGAAAAATTGTTCAGCACATCTTCTTCTCAATATTACTATTCAGCATATTTGAATTGTTTAATTCAGTTAGAAGATTTTAAAAAGGCGCAAAAAGTAGTTAAACAACAGATCAAGAAAAATCCAGATAGGCTACATTATTTAGTGGACTTGGGGTTTATACTTAAGTTAGATAATGACATTAAAGGATCTGAAAAAAGATACAACAAAGCTATTGCTTCTTTGACTGAAAACCCTACCAGTATTTATGAATTGGCTGCAGGATTTTACGACCGAAAGGAATATAAGTTTGCAATTGCTACTTATTTACGTGGAAGAAAATTAGTTCGTAATGAACTTGTATTTGTATATGAAGTAGCAGAACTCTATTATATCTTGAACCAAAGGGAGAGTATGATGGAGGAGTATTTGAATCAACTGCATTTTAACTCAAGTGAGTTAGAAGAAGTTCAGAACATGTTGCAAGAAAAATTAACTAAAAAATCAGATTTTGCCTATTTACAGACTAGTTTGCTAAAAAAGATACAAAAGAATAGCAACAAGCCGGTTTACGCTGAATTATTAATATGGCATTATGTTCAATTAAAGGATTTTGATGCTGCACTATTGCAGTCAAAAGCATTGGACAGAAGATACAAAGAAGATGGAGCCCGAATTTTATTGATAGCAAATTTATGCCTGAGCAATTTGGAATATAATACGGCAGTAAAATCCATCAATTATGTAATTAATAAGGGACCTGACTGTTTAAATTATATGATCGCACATCGAGATCTTCTAAAAGTGAAAAAAACCAAAATAGATAACTCTTATCAGATAAATGCCGATGATGTACTAAGTTTAGATAAAGAGTATGATGATTTCATAGGTAAATTTGGCAAGAACACCACCACAGCATCTGTCTTGGCAGACAAAGCATTACTTAAAGCCTATTATCAAGGTAATTATGATGAAGCGATACAAATTTTAGAAGAAGTTTTAAGATTAGCTAGACTAAATCCATTTTTTGTAGGAAGATGTAAGTTAGATTTAGGTGATGTTTATTTAGTAAAAGGAGAAGTGTGGGAGTCAACTTTGTATTATTCTCAGGTAGACAAGGCTTTTAAAGATGATGCCATCGCACATGAAGCCAGGTTAAGAAATGCCAAGCTCTCATTTTACAATGGTGATTTTGAATGGGCACAAACTCAATTGGATATACTTAAATCAGCAACTTCAGAGCTAATTGCTAATAATGCTTTGAATTTGTCCTTGTTGATAATGGATAACCTTAGCTTGGATACAACTGCCGTTCCTATACAAATGTATGCGAAGGCAGATTTTTTGATATTTCAGCGAAAAGAAAATGAAGCTTTAATGATGTTGGATTCCTTGAGTGATTTATATCCTGAACATAATTTAGCAGATGAAATTTTATATACGAAAGCCAAAATTTATAAAAAAAGAGGAGAGTTTGATGTTGCCTTGAATTATTATCTGAAGATAATGGATAAATATCCGGATGATATATTGGCAGATGATGCTATTTACGAGGCAGCTGAGATTTATGAAACTCATCAAAAAGATAATAATAAAGCGATGGAATTATACCAAAAGATCTTGACGGATTATCCCGGAAGTTTATTGGTTGTAGAAGCAAGAAAAAGATTTCGTGAATTAAGGGGAGATTATGTAAATTAATTGAAAAATTGTAAGCATACAATTTTTCAATCTTACAATGATAATATACAACGTAACTGTAAAAATTGATAACTCCGTTCACGATGAATGGCTGGAATGGATGAAAGAAGTTCATATTCCAGATGTTATGGCAACGGGGTTGTTCATCGATTCCAAAATATGTAAGGTAGTTGTAGATGATGATGACGGGGGAACATACTCCATTCAATATACCGCCAATTCCATGGATGATTATAATAAGTATCAAAAAGAATTTGCCGCTAAACTTCAGGAAGAACATACCACCAAGTACAAAGATAAATTCGTAGCCTTCAGGACTATAATGGTAGTATCAAAAGAATTTAAGTTGTAAAAAGGCATTAAATTTATTCATACCTTTATTATTTCCTTCTAAATTAATTTTAGCCCAGATGGGTGTAGTAAAACCCAAAAAACATCTAGGTCAACATTTTCTTACAGACCAGAACATTGCAAAGAAAGTAGTAGACAGTCTTTCAAAAGATGATTGTAAGAATGTTATAGAGATTGGTCCGGGGATGGGTGTACTTACTCAATATCTCTTAAAAGAAAATCTCAATCTTAAAGTAATAGAAATTGACAAGCARTCAGTAGATTACTTACAAAATAATTTCCCTGAACTWAAAGAGAATCTTATCCATGCTGATTTCTTAAAATTAGAAATAAAGGATTTATATCAGACGCAGTTCAAAATTATTGGAAATTTTCCTTTTAACATTTCATCACCTATATTATTTAAAGTATTAGACAATAGAGAATTGGTCGTTGAAGTCGTTGGRATGTTRCAAAAGGARGTGGCGGAGAGAATTTCGGCCAAGCATGGTTCCAAAACTTATGGGATATTAAGTGTRCTTTTGCAGGCTTTTTTTGAAGTTGAGTACTTGTTTACTGTTAGTGAAAATGTTTTCAATCCACCACCAAGAGTAAAATCTGCAGTAATCAGGCTTACTCGAAAAGATAATTTCACATTAGATTGTAATGAAGACCAATTTAGGAAAGTTGTTAAAGCGGGTTTTAGCCATCGTAGAAAAACCTTGAGGAATGCACTTAAAAGTTCTATTTTTGTCCATCCTAAGATTTTAGATGATCCAATTTTTGATAACAGAGCTGAACAACTTTCTGTTACAGATTTTGTTGAGTTGACTAAATTAATTTCAGAGAATAACGGTTAAGGGAGGAAATAGATATTTTAAAAAGAATCTAAGTACTAATATCCGAATCAACTATTACACGATTCAACGAATACACGGATAAACGATGCAATTTGAATTAGATAAAGAATTTGTAAACCGAATCAGTGAAGCGGTTAAGGAGCAAAGAGCAGAAGAGATCTCAAATCAGCTAGCCGACTTACAC